>JAJFHB010000154.1 GCA_021775795.1 Hyphomicrobiales bacterium
CAGCCTGGTGCGCGGCGAGGGACCGTGCCTCGATCCTTCACCGGCGGCGCGCCCAATCGCACCCGCCGCCGCCGTCAATGCCATGTGGATGATCACCGAGTTCAAAGAAGAAAACGGCGCCACCCGGATCGTGCCCGGCAGCCATCTGAGCGGTCAAGAGCCAGATGCGTCTGTGCCACATAAAGTCCCAACGGTGCCAGCGACAGGTCCTGCCGGCACGGCAGTTGTGTTTGATGCGAGGCTCTGGCACGGCGCAGCCCCAAACACAACCGATGAGCAGCGGTTCGGTGTTACGACGGTCAGCTGCGGACCTCAATTCAGAGCGCTGGAGAATTATTCGCGCGGCCTGCGCACGGATGTTTATGGACGCTGCTCGAACGAAAGGCTGAAGAGGCTCGGCTTTTCGACCTGGTCAAGTTACGGCCACACTGGCGATCCGCTGGCTGAAGTTTCAGCAGACGGCACAAAAACGTGTGGCGAATTATATGCGTCTGAGTTGATGAGCACCTAGCGCACCACCACCAATAAGCTCCATGCTCATGCAATCAGGTGTCGGTAACGTTTGGTGTTGAATTAAGTCCTGCGGGTAACTGATCGGTGCCCTGAAATATTACTGCCAGCGTCCGGTTCAATACGCATATGCAGCACTGCGGAACCTGCAGTAAGCAGGGCTATCACCAGGAAGGCTACGGAGAAGTCTGCGACGGTCAGATCATCTTCGCCGCGAAATGTCCGCGAGAGTTCCAGGACGAATGCCGCAAGCGCGACACCTGCTGAAAGAAACAGCTGTTGCGCGACGGCGATAAGAGCCGTGGCACGGCTGATGCTTGCTTCGTCCACATCCGCATAGGCGACAGCATTGAGGGCGGTGAACTGTAATGAACGGAAAAACCCTCCAGCCAGCAGGATGCCGACGATGACGACATGCGACGTTTCGGGAGAAAACAAGCCATAAGTTCCCAGGAACACGGCGCAGATCAACGCATTCACTGTCAATACCCGCCTGAAGCCGAGGCGGCGCAGAATGGCTGTAGCTGTAAACTTCATCAGCAAGGACCCAAGGGCACCGGCAAAGGTAATGAGGCCCGATTGAAAAGGATCAAGGCCGAACCCGATTTGCAGCATAAGCGGCAGCAGAAACGGGATGGCGCCGATGCCGACCCGGAAAAGGCCGCCGCCCACGATGCTCGTCCGGAAGGTGGCGATGCGCAAAAGACCAAGACTGAGAATGGGAGCAGCCGCACGCCGCGCGTGAAAAACGTAAGCCACAAGCAGGGAAGCGCCTGCAGCCATCAGCGCAGGCGCAAGCCAGATCGGGAGAAAGTCCCGTCCTGCAATGGTGAAACCGAAGATGAGTGCCGATAGACCAATGCCGGATAAGGCAAAGCCGGGCCAATCCAGGGGCTCCGATGTCTCCGCGCGGACGTTCGGCATGTACAGACGAGCCAGTACAACCCCCACGACACCGAACGGCACGTTGATCCAGAAGATCCAGCGCCAGTCAAAGTAGGTTGTGATGTAACCGCCAAGCGGTGGCCCGGCGACAGGCGCAAGCAAGGCTGGAATCGTCAGATAGGCAAGTGCACTTATCATTTGGGATTTGGGCACGGAGCGCAAAAGGATGAGACGGCCCACCGGCACCATCATGGCGCCGCCCGCACCCTGCACGGCGCGCGCCAGGATAAGTTCAAACAGCGATTGAGCCAGGGCACAGCCGATCGATGCGGCCACAAAGACCACAATGGCTGCCTGAAAGATTGGCCGTGCACCATAGCGGTCTGCGCACCAGCCGCTGATGGGAATGAACACGGCGAGAGACAGTAGATAACTCGTCAGGGCAAGTTTGAGGATAACCGGGTCTTCGCCAAGGTCGCGCGCGATGGCGGGCAGGGATGTGGCGATGACACTGGCATCCATCTGTTCCATGAACAGGGCGGAGGCAACAACCAGGGGGATGAGCCACAACGGCTGCGCCTGATCATGACGGGCAGGGGACATCTACGCTGCATAGCATGGACATCGTGCCCGTCACACATCCCGGTGTTGCCGCAACAACACCCAATTGGATAACTGCCGGTTCAACTGGGGCGAAGCTCTTAACGGTGTTCTTCCGCAAAGATGCCGGTTGGCTTGCCGTCTATGCTCTTGACGTTTTTCCGGGCCCAATAGGCGCGAAGGCCTTCTTCGCCTATTTCATCGTAGTAAGGTTCTAACTCAGTTTCACCACGGCTCCGTTCGAAGGGCATCACCGGCACGCCGGTGCCACAGGATGTCTGCACAAGATCAACGGCAATGTCGAAAATCTGCCGGCTGCCCGCAAGCTTTGGAAATTGGCCGCTCAAAGCGCCCCATTCGTGATCTCGGGGGTGGATCACTCTCGCTGTTCCATACACTCGCAAAATGAGCGGGTCGCCGTCGAAGGCGCAAAACATCATCGTCATGCGCGGCGTATCAAGGAGATGGGCGGCTGTTTCATTTCCGCTGCCGCTCAGGCTCAGCCACTGCACGCGATTGTCATCTATGATCCGGAGCGTATCCATGCCTTTTGGCGAGAGGTTGACCCGGCCATCGCGGGCAGCCGTTGCCACAAAGAAAAGGTGCTGGCGCTCCATGAAGGCGCGAAGAGTACGATTTAGCTTCGGTGCTGTGGGCATTTTGCGGCTCCCCGTTAGGATGAAAGACGCAATCTATCCCATGCCTGCTGACACTTAAGTGTCAGTAGGATGCGCTGTCCGGTAGTTTTGTGTGCATGTCACGTTACACGAGGGTCGCGATCGTCCGGCCCCAACCGTGCTGTTCAGATGCGAGATAGTCACCAACGACATAGCTTCCACCAAGCACTTCCAAAGGACCGAACTCTGCCAGCGGATCAGTAGCAAGGTTGTTCAACTGCGCTGTGGCGCGGCCTGTTCGTGAGGACTTGAGCTGAAAGTCAGGAGAGGTGTCGCGCTCTATAACCCGCTTGCTGAGGATCTTTCCATCCTGGCCCGGTTGCACGTGAATATTGAGAT
>JAJFHB010000155.1 GCA_021775795.1 Hyphomicrobiales bacterium
CGGTGTCGTACCGTGCCCAAGCAGCATATTGTCATTTTCCAGGGCGAATTGCTCAGCGTTTTGTTCACTGCTTTGCAGCGTCGGGCCGGGCCCGATTGCGTTGACCCGAATGTGCGGGGCGAATGATTGCGCCAGCATCTGCGTTGCCGACCACAGTGCCGATTTGCTTATCGTGTAGGAAAAATGCGTCGGCAACAGCTTCCACACCCGCTCATCGATGAGGTTGATGATGTTGCCTTTGCTGCCCGCTGGAAGTTGCGCATCAAAGGCCTGCGCCAAAAACACTGGCGCACGCAGGTTAATCTGCATGTGCGCGTCCCATTCTTCCACGGTCATCGTGCGCGCCTCGTCATAGCGGAACTGGGCGGCATTGTTGATGAGACAGTGCACCGGGCCCATCACTCCTGTAACTGCGGCAAACAGATGTTGCGGCGCGGCTCCATCACGCAGGTCCGCCTCAAAGATCTCCGCGCGCCCCCCGTTTTTGGCTATCTCTCCAGCAACGGCGCGGGCCTCTTCCCTGGATTCGCCGTAGTGGACAGCAACCCGCCAGCCATCGGCACCCAACGCAAGCGCGATTTCCCGGCCAATACGCTGTCCAGCACCCGTGACCACTGCCACCCGTTGGTGTTCCCCTGCAACCATGAACAAACGTTCTCCTAATCGAAGCAGAGCCAATCATATTTGATGGGGTCAGAGAAACAATCGATAGCTGGGGAAACTTTAGATCGTTTCACATTGATATGGAAACGGTCAGGTCGCCAATACTGACATTCAATGTCAATTGGATACGAGTTCAATCATCTCCCGGCCCGGGACAAAAACAAAGAAGATGTAGGCGCCGTAGGCAAACAGAAACCCGCATGCCGGCAGGCGGCTTATGGTGCCTCGACGGATAACAAAGGGAACCAGAGCAAGTGTCGCTGCGAGCATGATCCAAAGATCATACTGCAGCACCACGTCGGGCACCGGAATCGGGGCAACCATTGCTGTCAGGCCCATGATGGCAAGGATGTTGAACAGGTTCGACCCCAGGACATTGCCGATGGCGATGGCACAATGTCCGCGAAATGCTGCGGACATTGTGGTTGCCAGTTCCGGCAATGATGTTCCAAGGGCGATTATGGTAAGTCCAATGGTCGCGTCTGAGACGCCAAACTCTGCGGCAATTACTGTCGCATTGGTGACGATCAGCGCCGCTCCGAATGGTAGACCCAGGATGCCTGCGCCGATGAAAACCCCAATCATTGAGCCGGTATGCGGCAGGCCCGCGACACCATCAATTTCCTCGACCTCTTCCTCGGCTCGAGCACGCGAAGCGCGTGATTCTTTCGCCGTCCGCCGTCCTGATTCAAGCAGGAACAGCACGATAAGGGTAAAGAGAATGGACCCGTGCCAGACGGTTAGTGGTCCCATAAAACACAAAAGCACGAACAAAATGCTCGCGCCGACGACGTAAAGAGTGTTGCGCCCGATAAACGGCTGATCGCACTCAGTGGGTCGAATGAGTGCCGGAAGCCCGAGCACCAAGAGCACATTGGCTATGTTGCTGCCGACTATATTACCGATCGCAATACCAGTGGCGCCGGTTGTTGCCGCCCTGACCGACACCACAAGTTCTGGAGCCGACGTTCCAAAGGCAACGACTGTCAGGCCAATGACGATGGCCGGCACGCCGAACTTTACGGCCAGCGAAACGGAGCCACGGACCAAAAGATCACCGCTCACAAGCAGAATCACAAAACCTGCCAGAAGTCCTAGGTAGACCATCAACAGCCTGCTCCAACGCACGCGCTCTTGCTCAGAAAAAAGCGCGCGCGAGCACCCTTATGTTTTTGTCGCCTGAATTTATCGTCGTGTGACGATCTAGTACCGCTCTATATAGGTGACAGGGAAGAAATCAAAACCCGCATTTCCACAACAACGCCCGTATACGCTTGAATTTTCAAACACAGGTGCGTGAAGCCCGCAAAATACAGGCCGTGTCAGCTCAACGATCACCATCCAGCAAGTCGCCGATACCGCCAAGAATCGAACCCTCACCGGTGTGTTTGCCGCCGCCTTTAGGCATGGACGCATAGATACGCCCGGCCAACCGTGAAAATGGCAGGCTCTGAATCCAGACCTTTCCCGGGCCCGTCAAACGGGCGAAAAACATGCCTTCACCACCAAAGATCATCGATTTTATTGATCCCGCCTTCTCCAGATCGAAATCGACGGTCGCAGTCATGGCCGCGACACATCCGGTATCAACGTGAAGCTGCTGCCCCGCGGCCAGTTCGCGCTCTACCACCGTGCCGCCCACATGGACGAAAACCCAGCCATCGCCTTCAAGCGACTGCATGATGAATCCTTCACCGCCGAAAAGGCCGGTCATGACCTTGCGCTGGAAGTAAATCCCGATCGACACACCGCGCGCGGCGCACAGAAATGCATCCTTCTGGCAGATGAGACGCCCGCCGACGCTATCCAGTTTGATAGCGAGAATATGCCCGGGATAAGGAGAGGCAAAAGCAACACGGGCCTTACCTTCTCCTTCATGTGTAAACACAGTGGTGAACAGGCTCTCTCCTGTGATGAGGCGCTTGCCCGCGCCCACCAGCTTGTCGAAAAAACCGCTCGATTCGCTGGCCGAACCGTCGCCAAACATCGTTTCCATCGTGATGCCCGCATGCTTGAACATCATCGATCCGGCCTCAGCCACAGCGCTCTCGCCGGGATCAAGCTCGATCTCGACAAACTGCATCTCTGAACCCTTGATCTCGAAATCCACATCGTCCGCAACCTGAGCGGAACGTTCGTGGCGTGCAACCGGCACACTTGGCACAGATCCGAACACTGCCATGTGCTGTCCTCCTCTTTTCCCTGCGTGGGTGCCAAACATTCATGCCCACGCGCCGCATCACTTAAACATCTAGCAAATCACGCGCAGGCTTTCCATCTGCTGAAGGCTGTGGCGGCCAGGATGCGGTTTTCACACGCACTTAACGCATGATTTGTGCGTCGCAATAATTTCTATATTGCGACGCAATAAGGTCGTATTTCATCGCCAGTCTCCCGCTCCATCAGATGATTATGGAAAGCGTCCAATCAGGAACACCAGATCACAGCAGTCGGGTTCGAACAGCCGATCAAGCACGAGAGCATCTAGGATCACTGAGCCGCGGCCTTGAACCACCCGCTGCAAACACTTCTCAACAATCAGGGGACTATTCATGAAGCAAATGATTGCTTTTTCCATCGCCTTGTTCTTCACGATGTACTCCATGGCAGCCGCAGAATCCGTTCTTGATGGTTCGGACCCGGCACAGCAACGCAACCATACTTCCATACCTGCGGATGAAACGCTGGAAGCTGAACTGGGCGCAACGGTTGCTGCCAGGCGCGCTGCCGTTTTGCCCATAGCCAGGTCCGTAAAACCAGGCGGCCTGCCGCTGTCCATGATCGACGCCATCATTATCCAGGAAAGCGGCTACCGCTCCGATGCTCGTGGTGCCCGCGGCGAAGTGGGGTTAATGCAGATACTGCCCTCCACAGCCCGCAGTGTCGCCCGCAATCATGGCATGCCTGCAATCGCAGACATGTCTCATGGAGAACTGGTCAGCTATCTGTCTGAACCCCGCAACAACCTGCGTGTCGGGCTTGCCTATCTCTACTGGTGCTACAACCGCGCAGAGCAGGACGTCGGCGCCACGATCGGTTGCTACAACGCCGGGCCTGGAAACATGTGGCGCTGGGAAAGCATCTCCATAACGCGAAACTACGTTCACCACGTAAGGCAGCATATGGCGCGCAGCGGTTTTGTCGGCAGTTGATTGAGTTCGCATCTCCTGGCGTCTCTCTTAGACGCCTTGACTGCCGGACATTGAGGGGAGTGCTTAGGCGCTCCCCTCATATGTTTTACGACCCGG
>JAJFHB010000156.1 GCA_021775795.1 Hyphomicrobiales bacterium
ATAACGGGTGGTATTGCATCGTTTGCTCTTCCCTGGCTGCTTGCTGTTCCCGTGGAAGCGGCAATGTCGGCTTCGCGGCGTGTCGTTCTCTCCGCCGTTGCATTTTGCATTGCAGAGGTTGTGGCACTCATATTACTGGGCGACGCAGCGTTGCTTCCCATTGCGGCCGGGCCAGAACCTGGAACTGGAATATATCTTGCCGCAGGCTTGGGCGGAGCTCTCGCCTACATCGGTATGCTTGCCGCAACTATAGAATATCATTACGAAAAATCGGAAGACATCGTCACAGACAGCGAGGACCGGTTCAAGTTGCTGGCGGAAAATGCCACCGACATGATTACGCGTCACGGTCCCAATGGAGATGTGTTGTTTGTTTCCGGGGCCGCTGAACGCCTGACCTCAACCGAACCCGAACAGCTGGCTGGTAACGGCCTTTTTAATCTGATTCATAAAGACGACCGACATGCCTATGTAACGGCTTTTGTTAAGGCAGCGGACACAGGTGTTCCCGCAACTGCAGAGTTCCGGCTTAGCCCCCCCGAGAATGAAACGGCAGCAGACACTCCTGTACGGTGGGCGGAGCTAAACTGCCGACCGGTGAAACGTGCCGGCAAAGGTCCCTGTCAACTTGTGGCCGTAACGCGGGATATTTCTGCACGGATCAAACACCAAGACGAACTTCTGAGTGCCCGAAACGCAGCCGAGCAGGCAAGTCGGGCGAAGACGTATTTTCTGGCGAACATGAGCCACGAGTTGCGAACACCGCTGAACTCTGTGATCGGGTTTGCCGAGGTGCTGGAACGGGAACTGGGCGCTGATAATGATTCATCGGCGCAACAAGAGTATGCGGAACTCATCCGGCAGAGCGGTGAGCATCTGCTCGGCGTTGTCAATGATCTGCTGGATTTGTCCCGCATCGAGGCCGGCCATCTGAATGTCACGCCGGAACAGATCGATTTAAATGAAATTGCGGGCTATTGCCGCCAGGCGATGCAGGCAACCGCTGACGCAGGACAACTCGAAATTTCGCTTAATTTCCAAAGCGATGAACTCTGCTTGATGGCAGACCGGCGCGCTTGTACGCAAATCCTCCTCAATTTGCTGTCAAACGCTCTCAAGTTCAGCAAAAACGGCGGCACGGTGACGATTGAAACACGCCGCAGCGCTGAGATTGCCACAATTTGCGTGAAAGATGAGGGGGTGGGAATTGCCCCCGACGTCATCGGCCGGCTTGGCCAGCCGTTTACCCAGGGCGATCAGGCTTACAGCCGAACTCATGACGGTGTTGGTCTGGGCCTGTCTATCGTCAAGGGACTGGTACGCCTGCAAAAGGGTCACATGACTATCGTCAGCACCCCTGATGTTGGCACGAGTGTGGAAGTTACTCTTCCACTCGGCGAGGAAAAATCTGGAGAAGCTGCGCCTGAACAGGCGGAACTTGCAGCAGTTTAGAAATCTGGCCAGCGCTGAAAATCAACAACCGGCGCGGCAAACAAACAAGGGTGTCGAACATGGTACGCGCGAGTGACAAGAACGTCATTGTTTCTGGACGAGGGCCAATAGTGAGTGTGGCTCTGGGTTTGGTCTTTAGCATCGCCATTACCTACAATGCTCTGGGCCGTCAGGATGCCCGCCATCCAGCGCCCATTCCAGCCTTCTGGTTTGAAGAAATGCTGGATATTCCAGCAACCGAGGAAGCGGATGAAGCCGGGCTCCGGCGACGTGAAGGCGAAAGTGAGATCGCTCAGGATCAGGAACTGAGCCCTTACGATGAACTCGTATCGCAGCTTCAAAGCGAGCTTGCCGCGATGTCGTATTATGATGGCGATATCGACGGCATCATGGGGCCCAGGACGGAAGCCGCCATCGAAGCCTACGAGGGCGACAACGGTCTGCGGATCACAGGCAACCCGAGCGACAGTTTGCTTGAGCATGCTGGATACACCCGCAGAATTCGTGAAGCGCTGGCGGAAACACCGAGCACGAGCTCAGTTTTGAATTCTGATCGCGTGATGCTGATACAAACCGGCCTTGCGGAAATGGGTTATAATCCCGGGCCTGTGGATGGAAGAATGGGTGACCAGACCCGCGATGCAATCCGGCAGTTCCAGCGCGACCGCAGCATGACCGTCACCGGCGATATTACTGAAGCGCTGATTGATGAGCTGCGGAATGTTACAGGGCTATCAACGCTGGGCGGTCAGCAACTCGGTTGAGGTCGAAACCTCATCCATTCTGATTTTCTGATTTGAAGCAACCTGCCTCATGCTCGCATGAGCAAGATGTGCCGGCACATCAAGACGATGCCTGCCTAGGCAAAGTCCGCGTGAATACTCTGCAGAAAACAGTTCCACAACTGCCACAAAGTAAAGTCAGATTGAACCCTGTAGCAGAGGTCTGGCCAGTTTGGGCCTCCACCAATTCAACGTGAAACGGTCTAGCTGGCCACGCGTTGCTGTTGCTGTTCCGCGCCCTGATCCTCAGATGCATTGCGGCGCAATCTCCAGAAACGCATCACACGCTGTGCCGTTTCAGGTTTGACCTGATCATACAAAGCAATCAGGCGGCATGACTCCTCAATGGTGCGATCTGATTCCGGCCAGATGTTATTGATGATCGACGAGTATGTGGCTTGCTCGAAGCTGCAGGCCTTGCTGACAATGGCGAGGCCTTCGCCTGACTTGTCCTGCAATATCCGGCGGGCCGTGTTTACATCCACATCCGCGATACGCGCCAGTCCGCAAATGAACTCCGGGACCATCTTGAGCTTGGCAAATTCTGCCAGTTTGTGTTCTGTAAGCTCGCCACTGCGCTCCAGCTGATCGATCAGGAACTCCGGTTTGGAGCGGACATTCTTGTCCAGCTTAGCTTTTGCTTTCACAGAGGCGCCGACCTGATCAATGATTGACTTGAGGCGCTCGGCGTTAACATGATTGTTTTGCTCAAGGATCGTTGCGGTTAGCTCATCAGATACAAATGAGAGCATTTCCCGCATCATTTCAGCAGGGAGATCTGGCCGGTCGATAAGGGGCTTGTGCAGAAACTCAGTTCCCTCGGCCCGTTTTACAACTTTGCCGAACGTTGACTGGTTTATCTTTGCGGTGCGGTTTTCAACCAGTCCCTTAACAACCCGGTCATCACCGTGATCAACCAGTACATCGGAAAGTTTCTCACCGATATCGGTTCGACGCGTGATGGCGACCATGTGGTCCTGGCCCTTGTTCTGGGCGATTTCTATGAGATCATTCTCGTCGAGAACAGGGCTTTGCGACAATACCGGCTGGGCGATTGATATTTCATCGTTGGCCAACTGGCGGATAAGCTCGACTGGGGCCGCGGCCTCACTCGCCAGCTTGTCGGCAAGTTCCATACGCACCTCGCGTTCAAGCGCATAGGCCACTTGACCCATGATCTCTCCGAAATATCGCGACTCCTGATCGCTGTATGTGTCCGGATCGGTAAGAAAAACATCTGTAATTTCGTTTAGAAGCTCGCGACGTCTGTCACTGGAGCTTTCGCCCGCGAGATCGACAAGTTGTTCCAGGCGGCTACGGCGGTCTGTCATGAAGAATTCCCTAGTGGCGAAGGCATCCTGCCTCGGTCAACAGGCACTATGACGCAAAAGTGTAAATACGCGGTTTGCACGATGGTCGATCAATCCGCATCTGCTGTTATTCGTTTGTTAACCATAAACCTCGCAAAGTACGAACTTCTCGAAGAGGTGCAGATAGCGCAGCGGAAATGCGTTTTCTCGGAAATCTGAAATCCGAGTAGGAAAGGGCCATGGCCGAAATCGTAGAGTTACAGGCCTTTGAAGAGAAGCGTCCAAAGAGTGACGCTTCAAACGGACCCGGCGAAGTATTGATATTTCCCGGTGTGAGGATTGATCGTGAGAACATTTCTCTTGCCGATCGTCTCTCTCGTCCGAAGGGCAGCAAGTCTAAGACAAAGGCAGCCCCAGTCCCCGTGGAACATGACGACTGAAATGCTCTGAGGCGGATAACTCGTGTGCATTGCCAATCTCCAAACCAGTATCGAAATACGAACAAAACGATGATTGATCCCGTCATATCGCAGCACAGACGGAACGACCCATTGAACGCCTTGCGATGGGTGTCGGTCGCAGCTCTTGCCATGATGACGGCAGCATGTGGCGGGGTAGGTGACTTTGGCCGCCAGGAGCCATCGTTTTTCCGTGACACCATGGTACCCGCAACGCGGAACGTCATCTCGGATATCAACGGATACACATCCTCTGAATTTGACCTCACGAGGGATGAAGAGAACCTGCGGGCGCAAAGCGCGACACTCAAGGAGTATGCAGGACCATCGCTCGAACGCGATATCGATGAGTGGGGAGCCGAACTCGGTGTTGATGAGCGCGACTATGAACGAGAGCGCAGGATCGAGCACTCAACAGGCGTTGCGGTCTTGAATGCAGACGAAGAAGTGCGCACACCTGAGCAGATCCTTGCAGCCATTGCAGCAGAGCTCGACCTGATCGACACTTATGAGCTTGTGGTCACTCGTGTTTACGAAGCCGACAAGTCGCGTCTGCGCAGTCTCCGGCAGATGGAAGATGTACCCGGCGAAGATGTCGTGAGCACTAATGCCCGCATCACGGAGAACCGTGAGCTGGTGAATGACACGATACTGGCCATCCACAATCGCATCGATGATTATGAAATCGAAAAGCGCCGAAGCTTGCTGCAACATCCAGGCGATTCAGAACAAGATATGAGCAACGCCGTCGGGCGACTGGCGCACCGCGTTCATAAGCTCGAACGCCTGACCCGGGATCTCACAGATCCGGAGGGTGTGGAACAGTCGCTGGGCCTTGCGGGCTAAGACGACGCGGCCGCACAGACATCTACAATCGCGCTGGCGGGTGCCATCGGGCACTGACGCTGCTACCCGGAAACTCATTGTTTGAGAGGCAACACGAGTGAAAGCCGTCGATCTCATAGTGTGCCCTTACGATGGGGGGCGGCGTAACTGGCGTTGCGGCCTTGGTCCCGCCCGAATACTGCAGCAAGGCGCAATTGCGCGCATCGAAGCCGCCGGTGCAGAGGCACGTGTGATCGAGGTTGAAACACACGTAGGCTATGAATCCGAGGTTGATCTTGTTTTCGAAGCGCACCGGCAGATTGCACATCGCGCTGCCGCCGCCCGTGCAGCAGAGCGCATGCCGATTATATTGGGAGGCAACTGCAACACCGCTGTTGGCGGCGTAAGCGGAACCGGCGCAGAAAGATGTGGCGTTGTCTGGTTTGATGCGCACGGCGATTTTTGCACTCCCGAAACAACCGACACAGGCTTCATTGATGGAATGGGGCTGGCCATGCTTACGGGGCGTTGCTGGCGAAATGTGCTTTCCACAGTTTCCGGCTATGTTCCCGTTTCGGAGGCTGCGACAGCGATCGTGGGCGCGCGGGATCTTGACCCGTGGGAGGTCGAGGATCTGGCTGCCTCTCAGATTACCGAGATAAGAGTGGAAGACGTCCGGAAGAGCGGTGTCGAAGGCGCCTTCACACCTTTCCTGAAGGGTCTTTCTTCAAAGGTGGATCATGTCTATCTGCACATCGATCTCGACGCGCACGATCCCGAAGAGGCGCCGGCAAACCACTACAATGCCCCGAACGGCCTTGCTGCGGCTGAAGTCCTGGAAGCCATAGCTCTTATCGGCCAACATGTTCGTGTGGCAGGAGGAGGCCTTGGCTCCTACGATCCAGCCTTTGATCCCGACGGCAGAACAGCAGAGATTTCGGTTCAGGTGGTGCAGGCGCTGCTCGCTGCAGGCTCTTGACGGGAACTGGGTCAGTAGCGCCACAAAGGCCAATTCTGTCCGCCAATTAACTTTCACTCCCTTCGCTGTTTGCCTAGTGTTCAGTCGTTGACCCTGGAGACAATCATCTCCTCATTCCTGTTGTATGATTTGCCGAGAGACTAAATCCAAACAGTGTTTGAGATCCATGAGTGACAGTTTTTTGGATCGGTCACTTATTCATAGAGGATTAGATAATGAGAAAATGCATTTTGTCACTTGCAGCGCTTTGTTCATTGATGTTGGCGTTTGCGTTTCTGGCTTCCACTGAAGCAAGCGCCGATTGCAGTACCTCAAGTTCAGACTGCTCCGGTACGGTGAGCCTGAGTTCTGATGCTCATTTTGACTGCCTTGCGGTCTTTCACGCCGATGGCAGCCGCACCGATATGGGATGCCATTATTCCAGTCGTTCGGTAGATATCGCAGCCAGTGGCGGCGATCAATATTGCTGGAGTGGTTACGATGTGCCGCCCTCTGACGACTGCCAGAAAAGTTATTTTGACGTTTCATCCGGTGGGGGCACCGTCTGCTATACCGACAGCCCGAGCTGTGCGGGAACAGCAACATTTATTCCGACGTCGAACTATGATTGTCTGGCAATATTTCACGCAGACGGCACGCGCACCGATCAGGGATGTCAGTATTCGAACGGTACGATAGAGGTTTATGTCAACAACGGCGACACCTACTGCTGGAGCGGTAACGACGGCAGGCCGAGCGATGATTGTCAGAAAAACTACGTCACTGTGCAATAGCTACGCTCACCAGCGCACACTTCGCACAGACTTCACCGAGACGGCGTCCAGTTTGTGTGAAGTGTAAGCTTGGCCATCTGATCGCTGAGAAGGTCCCTTAGTCTTGCCTGAGTCCGGTCTTCGTCAGCACTGGCAATCTGGCTGTGGTCGACGAGGTCGGCCCCAAGAGTTGCAACCATCATTCCGTGTTTGGTCGCCACAGCACCTTTCGGAAGCCTAACCACCCGTTCAGGCAGAATTCATAAAGGTTTCAAACGTTTCAGTTGCTTGTTTCTCAGGCGGCGTGACCCAGATTTGGGGTGTTCGCAACGAGGACACCAACGAGATGAACGACGCAATGCTGAAACCACACACAAGTTGCA
>JAJFHB010000157.1 GCA_021775795.1 Hyphomicrobiales bacterium
GATCAGCGGTGATTGATCGGACGTGATGCATGTACTCCTGATCCCGAATGGCTGCGGCAGCCATGGCCTGGCTGACATTGCTGACATTGTTGGGGTTCAGAAGTTTGCGGACCTCTGTTGCAAGTGCGTGGGGAAAGACACCCCAACCGACACGGGCCCCGGCCAGGCCGTAGGCCTTGGAAAAGGTTCTCAGAATGATTGTGTTGCCCTGTGCCGCCAGGTCAAAACAAAACGCGCCCTCAGTATCGGCAAACTCCCCGTAGGCTTCGTCAATCACCAGCAGGATATTGTCAGGCAAGCCGGCGCGGAGGCGGCGTATCTCATCGACTGTAATGCGTGTTCCAGTCGGGTTGCCCGGGTTTGCCAGGCATACGATCTTCGTTTGCGGTCCTGTTGCCTTCAGCACGGCATCGACGGAAACGCAGCAATCCTCTTCCGGTACGGCGTTGTATTGTGCTCCGGCAGCCCGCGTCGCCACTTTGAAGAAGCCATAGGCATATTGTGTGGAAAGCACCTCATCGCCTGGGCCTGCAAACGCCTGGATTACTGCTGCAATCAGTTCGAGCGACCCTGCCCCGCACAGGATCGTTGCAGGATCGAGCCCGTGCACCTGCGAAATGGCGTTTCGAAGATCAACCCAGTCCGGATCCGAGTAAAGATGTGCGTTGGTAACTGCTGCTATGCCTGCTGCGATGGCATTGGGGCTCGGTGGCAGGGCGCTTTCATTCTGCGCCAGGGAAATGAGAGAAATGCCATCGGGCACACTGAGATCGGCCAATGCATAGGCATCCATGGCGGCGATGTGAGGAGTGGATCTGATCATGTGGCGCTCTCCACTTCTGCCAGTCCGTAGACATCGCGGGCAGCGTTTTCACTGATCAGTCCTTCTGCAACATCACGTTCCACCCGGCTGCGGTCACGTTTGTCCGGTTTCCCGAAGCCGCCACCACCGGGCGTTTCAAAGATCAGTGTTTCGCCTGGGTCAACGCGCAGCTCGCCCTTGCCGGGATGATCCGGTCCTTCACCTATACGGATGCGTCCAGGGGCACCGGCGTGGCCACCATCCCGTCCCCGGGCTGGAAAACGGACCCTTTCAACGGACAGAAAGACGAGGAACGGTTCATCATTGGCGGAGCGGAGTTCAATGTGTTGACCCAGGCCGCCCCGTTGCGCCCCTGCGCCACCGCTGTCCGGTCTCAGTTCGCGCCGGGTGATGATGACCGGGGCGGCGTTCTCGGTGGTTTCAACCTGACTGCCCCAAACCCCGCTGGGAAAGGCGGTGGCAGAGAGCCCATCCTTTGCAGGTCGGGCCCCGGTGCCGCCATTATGGGTGAGCTCAAGTGCAAAGACATGTCCGCCGGCCCGGGCAACTTCAGGCGCGCTGCGGAGTGGCAGATCATACATGGCAGAGGCGCCTTCCGCCGGCACACGATGGGGCAGAGCCTGGCTCAGACAGCCGTAGACCAGATCCGGCGTCAGTTGCCCCAAGGTGTGCCGCATGGCGACCGGTGCTGGTGATTGTGCGTTCAGAATGCAGCCCTCCGGTCCCCTGACTTTGAAGAGTTCAAGCGAGCCGGCATTGTTGGGAATGTCTGGACCAATGATGCAGCGCATGGCGAACACCGAATAGGCGGTGGCATAGTTGAGGGGCACATTGATGCCCTTGCTGGAGCATGGTGACGTGCCGGAGAAATCAAGGGTGATGCCATCCGCTGCAACGGTCAGTTCCGCGCATAAATCAATCTCGCTCTCGTAACCATCTATCCGCAAAGTGTTGCGATAGGTGCCTGGTTTTACCTCGGCAATGGCGGCCAGCGTGCCGGCGTGAGAAGTCTCGATGATGTAGTCGGAAAGCTCGTCCAGATGTTCAAGTCCGAAATCCTGCATCATCTCGATCAACCGCGTGATGCCCACTTCACAACAGGCGATGAGAGCGTAGATGTCTCCTTCATTTACAATTGGCTCGCGGGAGTTGGCCTTCACGATGTCGACCAGCAAAGCGTTTATGTCGCCGCCATCGACAAGTTTGCACGGCGGTATGAGCAGGCCTTCATCATAGATATCGGAACCTTCCGGCCCCATACCCAGGCCGCCCAGATCGACCAGATGTGAGGTGCAGGCTGTGAAGCCGACAACGCGGCCGTTGAGGAAGGCGGGCGCCAGAAGCAGGAAGTCATTGAGATGGCCGGAAGCGATCCAGGGGTCATTGGTGGTGAAAATGTCGCCGGGCTTTATTTCCTGCAGGGGAAAACGGAGGCGCAGTGTTTTTACCGCTTCGGCCATGGTGTTGATGTGGCCCGGTGTTCCGGTGACGGCTTGGGCAAGCATGCGGCCCTGAAGATCAAAAATACCGGCAGAAATGTCGCCGCACTCGCGCACAATCGGGCTGAAGGCCGTGCGGATCAGAGTTTGTCCCTGTTCCTCCACAACCGCGAGGAGACGGTTCCACATCACCTGTAACCGGGTTTTCTGCGAGGCGCTCATACGCTTGTTCCTTCCTGGAGGCTGCGGGTGAGGATAAGATTGCCAAGGCTGTCGACAACGGCTGTGAAATCACGGCTGACGAAGGTTGTGGTCTGCGCTTCGACAATGAGCGCGGGACCCTCGAGCGCCTCACCGGGCAACAGATCATCGCGTTGAACCAGTGCAGCCTCAACCGGTACGCTAGAGACATCACAGTGGATTGTCCGCCTCAGGGGCGACCGGACAACGTTTGCTGGTGCGGTTGTTGCGCGCGCCCGTTGAACTTCCGGTGCCAGGCTGGAGACGCTCACGGCCCA
>JAJFHB010000158.1 GCA_021775795.1 Hyphomicrobiales bacterium
TTGCGGCTGGTAGTGGATCGCCTCGTCAACCTTCGCATTGCTCCCCGAACGATATGCACCGAGCCGAATAAGCTCCTCCATATCATCATACGTTGATAACAGTTGACGAGCCCGTACCACGTCCGGATATGTGTCAACATCGACACACTTGGGCATTGTACGGGAGATTGATTTAAGAATGTTAATGGCCGGAAAACGACCGCGTTCTGCGATTGCGCGTTCCATCACAACGTGTCCATCGAGAATACCGCGCACGGCATCCGATACCGGTTCATTGTGATCATCGCCTTCAACCAGCACTGTGAAAAGACCGGTTATTGATCCCTGTCCAGCGCCCGGGCCCGCCCGTTCCAGGAGCTTTGGCAGCTCACTGAACACTGTGGGTGTGTATCCCTTGCTGGTTGGCGGCTCACCACCGGAAAGGCCGATGTCACGCTGCGCCATTGCAAATCGCGTAATACTGTCCATCAGACACAGGACGTCTTTTCCCAGATCACGAAAATATTCAGCCAGCGACATTGTCAGATATGCAGCCTGACGCCGCATCAGCGCTGATTCATCGGATGTGGAAACCACAACGATGCTCCGCTGCAGGCCAACCTCCGCCAGGTCATCCTGGATAAATTCCTGTACTTCGCGGCCCCGTTCGCCAATAAGCCCGATAATCGATACATCGCTGGCGGCATTTCGCGCCAGCATGGAAAACAGAACTGACTTGCCAACACCTGAGCCCGCAAAAATACCAAGGCGCTGGCCTTTGCAGCAGGTCACGAACGTATTCAACGACCGCACCCCCAGATCGATAGGGTCCCCGACCCGTTGGCGGCAGTGTGCCGGAGGCGGCGAGTTGTGCAGTCCATATGAAGACGCACCGCTTGGGAGCGGTCCTTTGCCATCAATAGGCTCGCCCAACGCGTTAACAACCCTTCCGAGCCAGCCTTCTGAAGGCTGCACGCGCATTTCGGATTGTTCAATATGCGCCTTACAGCCCATATGAACGCCCTCAAGGCTTGAAAACGGCATGCAAAGCGCCCGGTCACCGCGAAATCCCACCACTTCACATATGACGGGACGGTCGTCGCGGCCGCTAATGGTGACGCGCGAACCAATACCCATGACCTGCATGGGCCCCGCCACTTCCACCAAAAGCCCGCGAACGCTGACGACGCGGCCGTAATAAGTAACGGCCGAAAGCGCTTCGATGTCGTTAATTAGGGTTTTCACCCTGGCATCTCCTCGCTGATTGCCTGCCATGAGGCCTTCCCATGGCTGACAGAATCACCTACTCAGTAAGGTATAATGCCTGAGATGCTTTAAGGCTCGGTAAACCTTGTTCAGTCTGTTTGATTACCGCCTGTGATTTTCGTCGCAGCAAAGAGGGATTCGGTCTCACAATGCTCATTCCGCTTTTATCGCGGATGCATACGTCAAACCGAGATCATGGTTCGTTTGATAACCGATGGTTAACCCTTTTAGGCGAACTTAACACTTCCAGTAGGTGCCCATGCGTCCGGCGTCTAGTTCAGCCGGCATGTCAGCCCAGAAGGGCGATGTAAGAGGGGATTCGAATGAGAGTTCTTTTGATCGAGGACGATAGTGCCACAGCTCAGAGCATCGAGTTGATGCTCAAGTCCGAAGGTTTTAACGTTTATACTACGGATCTGGGTGAAGAAGGCGTCGACCTCGGCAAATTGTACGACTACGACATCATTCTGCTAGATCTGAACCTGCCCGATATGAGCGGGTATGAAGTTCTGAAAACATTGCGCGTCAGTAAGGTGAACACACCGATACTGATACTCTCGGGCCTTGCAGGCATCGAGAACAAGGTTCGCGGACTCGGCTTTGGTGCCGACGATTATATGACCAAGCCCTTCCATAAGGATGAGCTGGTTGCCCGTATTCATGCCATTGTGCGACGCTCCAAAGGGCATTCACAATCGGTCATTGCAACAGGCGACCTGAAGGTCAATCTCGACACCAAGACTGTGGAAGTTAACAACCAGCGTGTGCATCTGACGGGCAAAGAATATCAAATGCTCGAGCTGCTTTCGCTGCGCAAAGGCACCACACTTACGAAAGAGATGTTTCTCAACCATCTCTACGGCGGTATGGACGAGCCCGAGCTGAAGATTATTGACGTCTTCATCTGCAAACTGCGCAAGAAACTTGCAGCTGCGACCGATGGAAATCATTACATCGAAACAGTCTGGGGCCGCGGCTACGTGCTGCGCGACCCGATAGAAGATGGCGAGGAGTTGCGAGAGTCTGCTTAAGGCCTCGCACCCGACACAAACACAAAGGGCCCCGCAAAAGCGGGGCCCTTTTTTAATGTGCGGACGCCAAACAACTTTAGTCTTGGCACAGAAACCGTTTTCCGTTTGGGAGAATTCGTGTCTAGCCGGCGCGAGCCGCTAGCGGCGTGATTACACTGCGCGCCGAGCGATCAGCCTGGGTTGGCCGGTAAAGAGATCTCGTGCCCGGCACCTGTTCAAAAGCATCGGTAATACCCAGAACGGTTTCCGCTGCACCAAGGAGCAGATATCCATCTGGCGCGAGCTGCGAGACCATACGTTCAAGAATTTGCTTTTTGGTCGGTTGATCGAAATAGATCAGGACGTTTCGGCAATAGATAATGTCGAACCTGCCGAGGTGTGAAAAGGGTTGCAGCAGGTTCAGCGAACGATACTGAACCATGGCGCGCAAAGCCGCATCGATCTGCCACATATCCCCAATCTGGCTGAAATATTTCACCAGCATGGCGATCGGCATTCCGCGCTGAACTTCGAACTGGCTGTACATGCCGACCTTGGCTTTTTCGAGAACTTCCTCGCTAAGGTCTGTGCCAACAACATCAACTTTCCAGCCAATGAGCTTGTCAGCCATCTCTTTGAGATACATCGAAAGAGAATAGGGTTCCTGACCGGTTGAACAGGCGGCACACCAGATACGCAGATTCCGTTGCGGACGCCGTGCCTCGATAAGCGCCGGCATTATCTGTTCGCGGAACAGATCGAAAGGTGTCTTGTCGCGGAAGAAGAACGATTCATTCGTCGTCATCGCCTCCGTGACGCGAACACGCAGTTCTTCACTTCCAGGCTTCCGCAGAGCTGCAATCAGGCCTTCGAGACCTGCAAGTCCCTTTTCTCTGGCGATCGGCAAAAGCCGGCTTTCGAGGAGATACTCCTTGCCCGGTGCGAGCACCAGACCAGAGCGGTCCTTGAGCAGCGTGCCCATGAATTCATAATCCGTAGCCAACATCACGGTTGTCCCTTTAACGCGCGAGCAATGCGTGGACCAATATCCTTAAGCGGCAGGACATCACAGCAAACGCCGGCATTTGCCGCAGCTCCGGGCATACCCCAGACCACGCTTGTCTCTTCGTCCTGAGCGATGACATTGCCACCAGCATCCGCAATGGCACGAGCACCTTCTCTGCCGTCGGCCCCCATACCCGTCAGCACCGTGGCCAACACCGCCCGTCCAAAATGTTCAACGACGGATTCAAACATCGGATCCACTGCAGGCTTGCAGAAGTTCACGGCCGGACCATCATCAAGCAGCGCACAAATATCAGCGCCGTTTTTCCCTATGCGCAAATGTTTGCCACCTGGTGCAACGTAAATGTGTCCAGGCTTGAGAACTTCGTTGTGTTTGGCTTCGGCACACGGACGTCCACAGGCGTTCATAATGTGACCGGCCAGGATCGAGGTAAATGTCGGAGGCATGTGCTGCGTGATAACCACTGGCACGCCATCAATCGCCGGTGCAATCGACTTGGTAAGCTCGAGCAAGGCCTGCGGGCCACCGGTAGAACTCCCGATCACCAGTATCTTCGGCACAGAACGAGTGTATTGCCGGAGCGTAAAGTCTGCAGACACCTTGGCAGCCGGTGCCGGGACAGGCGCTCTCGCAACCGCACCAGGCGCGGTGTTCGGTGAAGATACGGGGGCAATCACTCTGGCACGGGCGGCAGGTCGCGTCCGGGCGGACGCGCCCAATGCACGAACTTTTTCCAGCAACTCTCTTTGAAAATCACCAGACGTCGTGACACCGCTATTGGTTTCTGGTTTGGCAACATAATCCGCCGCCCCCAGAGCCAACGCCTTAAGGCTGATTTCAGCGTTTCGGAGCGTCAGAGTAGAAGCCATAATGACTCTGCAGTCCGGCTTGATCTTGAGGAGTTGTGGTAGTGCGGTCATGCCGTCCATTTCCGGCATCTCTATATCGAGAACCACAACGTCCGGCATGCTGCGCGGCATTTCTGCTACCGCGAGAGCACCGTTGCGTTGTGTTGACAGCACTTCAATTTCTGAATCGGCATTCAGCCAGCGGGAAACCAGACCACGAACCACCACGGAATCGTCGACCACCATCACCCTGATTGGATTTACCTCGGCGTCCTGAACAGGCGTAGCCGCAGCTTGTAAGTTGGCACTCATCGGCAATACGAATCCCATTTAGTCTTATCATCACCAGCCACCCAAGACCCAGTATCGGTCGGTATTTGGAGATGCTTTTATGCGTGCCGCAAGAGGCGCCCACACCGGCGAAACCAAGGTCAGAGCAATCCCGCTTGCTGAAACTTCGCTTCAATAATGTCGCGATCAAAGGGCTTCATGATGTATTCATCCGCCCCCGCCTGGATCGCACGGGTAATGTGAGGAACATCGTTTTCTGTGGTGCAGAACACCACCACCGGCCGATCACCGCCGATTTCGCCGCGCAGTGCCGTCAGAAACTCAATTCCATCCATCACTGGCATGTTCCAGTCCAGCAGTATCGCATCTGGCATAGAGACTTTGCAGTGATGCAATGCCTGCATTCCATCAGCAGCTTCCGCTGTATCGAACTTCATGTCTTCCAGAATGCGCCGCGCCAATTTGCGGATTGTCGCACTGTCATCAACTACCAGACATTGTGTCATTTCTTCACCTGAGGGTTGTATCCGAACACACATTCAAACCGTTAGACCGGAATGCTTCCGCTTCTCTTCTGTTAGGCGGCTTCCTTTTGAAGCGCTGGCCCGAGGAGCAAAACACGCGCAACGTCCAGAACGACCATCAACTCACCTTCGAGCTGATAAACGCCGGCTGATACGGCACTCCAGTTGGGATTGAGATTTGTCGGGTTGGGTTCAAGCTTGTTAATCGGCAGGCGCAAAACCTCACCGACGCGGTCAATGAGCAACCCGTAGGATTCGCCCTTGTACTCTGTGCCAACCGCCATGGGCATCTCACCATCGAGGCGAGGCGCCATATGCAAGCGCTTCCGCATATCTATTGCGGTTACAATGCGGCCACGAAGATTCAGTATCCCTGCAATCTCTCCGATTGACAAAGGTACCTGGGTTATTCCCTGCGGAGAGAACACATCCTCAACTTTCAGAATTGGCAACCCGAAAAGCTGTTCTCCAATCCTTACAGTAATGTACTCGACCGTTTCGCCATTTTGGCCGCCATCTAACTGGTCTATGTCGCTCATGCCGCCGCTCCCACTGTTTCGATCGCGCTCTTGAGCGATTCCATAAGTCCTTCGCGATCAAATTTTCCGACGTAGTCGACAAAATTCGCATCCCGAGCTTTTTCAATTATTGCCTGTGACGTGTGCGATGAAAGCGCCACGACCGGCGTACTGCTCCATCGCGGATTCTCTGCTACGGTTTCAGCAAAGGCGAAGCCATCCATCTCAGGCATTTCGATGTCCGTGACGATGACATCAAATTTTTCGCCGCCTGCACAAAGCTTCAAAGCTTCCTGCGCACTATCAACTGCTGTCACCGAAAACCCGCCGGAAGACAGGACCGGGCAGAGCATGTTGCGGAAGAATGCACTGTCATCCACCAGCAAGATACGGCGATCGACTTCATCAAATCCGCTTTCTTTGCGGCGGAACCAATCTTCAAACGCTTGCGGTAGGAAATAGCCAACGTCGAGGATCTCTGTGGCGTGTCCCTGAATGACAGCAGAACCGATGGCGCCAGCGCCGGTCGATTGCACTTCAATGTCGAGGCGCTCTTCAACAATGTCGACAATTTCGTCAACCACGAGCCCCATAACATGATCATCGTCCGTGAAGACAAGAATGGGCTGCATGCCATTTTCCTTATGCTTCACATCCTCGTCCACATAGACGAGAGGCATAAGTTTGCCGCGATACTGCACAACGTTGCGCCCGTTCGATTGCTCGATTTCAGAGACTTTTATCTCTTCGAGCCGTGTCACGAGTGACAAAGGCACAGCCTTCGGTTCGCCTGTACCGGCCCGGAACACAAGCATGGAAATTATGGCGTCTGAACTGTCGACGCCGCCACCTTGCTGAGATTCATGTTCGAGACTTTCAGACGAGACGGTACCGCTGACTGACTGCGCAATGCCGTTGGGATCGACAATCATGATGACACTGCCATCACCAAGAATGGTGTTGCCGGAAAACATGTTGATGTCCCGCAGCATCGTCGACATCGGTTTGACGACAATCTCTTCTGTGTCAAACACGCGGTCGACAACCAATCCATAATTGTGATTGCCAACCTGGATCACAATAATGAAACCGCTTTCGCCCAGGGTCTTGCTGGGCAGCCCGGCAGTTCCCTCTGCGCCCCCAGTTTCGAGCTCAGCTTCTTCCCCAACACCGCCATCAGGCGTGCCGCCCGCATCCGAAATATCAAGCAGTTTGCCCAGATTGATGAGAGGCAAAAGTTTGTTGCGCAATCTCAAAACCGGAGTGTCGTTGATAATCTCAATCCGGTGATCCGAATCCGGTTGCGCACGGACGAGTTCCACGACTGAAAGCTGAGGCACCGCAAACCGATGGCCATTTGCCTCAACGATGAGCGCTGAAATAATCGCAAGGGTAAGCGGAATCTTGATGAGAAATATCGATCCCTTCCCTTGCTCAGACTTCACGTCGACGGAGCCGCCAATCAGTTCGATATTGGTACGCACCACATCCATTCCAACACCGCGACCGGAAACACTTGTGACTTCCGCAGCGGTGGAGAAACCGGCTTTAAAGATAAACTTGTGCACCTGCGCTTCGGACATTTTTTCGAGTTCAGCAGGTGTTGTAATGCCGTTCTCAAGCGCTTTTTCCTTGATTCTCTCGGCATTCAGACCACGACCATCATCAGAAATCTCGATGATTATGTGGCCGCCTTCATGATAGGCGGATACGCCAATCCTGCCGGTTTCCGACTTGCCCGCCTCCAGACGTCCAGCCGTGGTTTCAAGGCCGTGGTCCGCGGAGTTTCTCACCATGTGCGTGAGTGGATCCTTGATCAACTCCAGCACCTGGCGGTCGAGTTCTGTTTCGGCACCGGACATGTCGAGTTCAATTTTCTTGTCCAGGTCCTTCGCCAGATCACGAACGATGCGCGGCAGCTTCTGCCAGGCATTTCCGATCGGCTGCATGCGGGTTTTCATAACCCCTTCCTGCAACTCAGCCGTCACGTTTGAGAGCCTTTGCAGGGGAACCTTGAACTCGCTGTCCTGGATACGTCTGACCATCTCAAGCAGCTGATTGCGGGTCAGAACCAGCTCGCTCACTGTTGTCATCAAAGTTTCGAGCGTATCCACATTGACGCGGATCGACTGTGTCACGACCACAGCCTCTTTCTTGTCGGCCGGCCCCTTGTCGTCGGCCGAAGAAGCTGCAGGTTCCTTTGCGGCAGGTTTTTCTGCCTCTTTCACCGCCACTGGCGGCTCCGGCTGCACTGGTGTTTCCGGCGCGACTTCTGCAGGAGCCTGAATTTCGTCTTCAGGACCGGGAGCAGCGAGGAAAGCTGCCTCCAGGTCGTCAAGTGAGACTTCGCCCGGCTTCAGCTCGCGTTCGACGATTTTCAGCTGATCGGCAATGTCATCCGCCACAACCGCGGGAACATCCGGTTCCGGTTCCGCCGGTAGGCCACCGTTGGCTGAAAGAGCATCCAGACTGCCGATCAGGTCTTCATCGCTACCCTGTGGTTCAGAAGCGTTCTGCTCAAGCTCGCCAAGGATTTCCTTGATCCGGTCAAGCGATGCCAGAATGAGCGTCACCGCATCCCGCGTTACCGGCGCACCATCCCGAAACTTGCCCATGAGTGTTTCGGCAGCATGTGCCAGGGCCTCGAGCCGAGGCAGACCCAGAAATCCGCAGGTGCCCTTGATCGTGTGAACCAACCGAAAGATGTTGTCGAGAATCCCGGCATTGTTCGGATCCTGCTCAAACTTGACGAGTTCACAGTCAACTACGTCCAGGCTTTCGGATGTTTCCGTCAGAAATTCACTAAGTAAGTCGTCCATTCAAAGTCGCCTCTCCACAAACTCACGCAACTACGGAACCACGCAACAACGTACGCTGCCGCAACCCCCACCGTGTCGAGTTGGATTGTTGGCAAAAACAGTTAAGAATGGTTGAATGCGTTGGAGAGGCGCGAGCGGTATTTACGCGGCGACTTCGATCGGCGGGACAGCGGCGACCTCAAGTCCATCATTAACTTCAATTACGTTAACTTCCAGACCTAAACTTCGGGCCAGGGCAACGGTGTAATGAATCTGCACTGAACGGGCGTCAAGCTCACGTTCTGAAAATTCCCCTGAGGCAAAATCAGCAAGGTCGCGAGGCACCCGTCCACCCTGCCCGGTCGCAGTAACACGGATATTCTGCCCTTGCATTTCGACGTTCAACACACCGCCGCGCGGAATGCCGGAAAGCACCATCAACACCAGATTGAGGAGAAGTTTGACTTCGTTTTTGGGTCGTACTTCCAGTGGAACGGACCAGTTTAGTTCGACTTTGTGGCCTTCCACGTACCTGCGGGCGGTCACTTCCGCATCCGTGAGATCAATGGATGCTCCAGAGCTGCCGGATGCGCCGAAGGCAAGGCGGCAGAACTGCAGTTTCGCTGAAGCCTGGGCCGCACTCTTGCGAATCAGATCGTGAGCGATCTCCTGCATCTCTTCATCCTGATCATCTTCCAGGACTTCAAGCCCGTTGATAATGGCGCCAACAGGTCCAATAACATCGTGACAGACTTTACTGCACAAAAGCGCTGCAAGATCGAGATCTGAAACGTCGGTGATGGTGATTGTCATGGTGCTCTCCGTTGCTCAGATGTTGTGTCACACATTCGCTGATACACCGACTGACCATCGAAACCAAGAGCCTGCACTCGCCTTCCCATAACTGCATGATTTGACTCTGCTTTTCGAATCAGCGTCAGCACTCGTCCAGATCATGCGCTTGTAAAGTCTGGCAAATTTCCGAATCAATTGGAAAAAATTTCTGAATATGTGTCCTACTGTAGCGATGCCCAGACTATCTCCGCGGCAACAATTGCTGCGCTGCTGTCCTCGCGCCACTTCTCCCGCGTTTCAAGGGAATAAAAGAGATAAAGCCGGCTGCCCGATACCTCCCAGATTTGCGGATTGCCCTGATTACTGTGTCCGCTGGACATACCATACGCCCCATGTCCACCGAACTGCGGGGCATAGACCTCCGGATCACGCTGGAAAGCATCCATATTTCCCTCATTGGCAAATCGCCAGGCTACTTCCTGCCAGACCATCTCATATGCAGCGCTGCCGCGGCGTGCGGATTCATTGGTAAAGTAGTTCACTGGATCGAACCCACCGATGGCCAGGCCTGTGGCAGCGTCGGTCCAGAACGGAGCACTGGTTAAGGCTTTGGAAGGTATATGGGGACTAAGAAGAAAAAAGATGATGGCAAACAGCGCACAGATCTGCGGTCGACGTCCGCTCAACTGGAGTGCCCGCAAAAGCGCCATGTTTACCATCCACTTGTTGCAATCAGTGCCAAACCCGAAATGTGCACCAAGACCGTAAACAACCCGGTAAAATGCAGACCGCTCATTACCACGGTCAGCAGGAACACATCTCGAAACTCATCGGTTGCGATGAGAAGATTTGGTAGAACCCAGACCACAGGATGACGGATCATGAGTAACTTTCATTCCCGTTTTTGGCTATTTGCCGTGGCATTTTTTGTTTCGCTCGGAGCCTGGTCAGTTGAGGCCAACGAGCAGGAAAGCGATCCTTACACCGGCACCCAATACTCCTCCCAGGAAATCGTCGATGCCGGCCATAATTTCTTCGGCAAAACAACCGCGGGCCTTGCCGAGGCAGTCGAGTATGTCTTCAGTCACCATGGCGAACCAGATGCTTACATCATCGGTGAAGAGGCAGCTGGCGCCTTTGTCGGCGGATTGCGCTATGGCGAAGGCACGATGTATCCGAAAACGGGCGGCAGCTACCGGGTGTATTGGCAGGGACCGTCTGTAGGCTTTGATTTTGGCGGCAACGGTTCTCGCACATTGACGCTTGTCTACAATCTGACTGCCCCCGGCCAGATATACAGCCGTTTTATCGGCGTCGAAGGCTCAGCCTATTTCGTCGGCGGACTGGGAGTAAGCTTCCAGGCAGATGACAACTTGAGCCTGGCACCAATCCGCACCGGCGTTGGCGCCCGTCTCGGTGCCAACATCGGCTATCTCAAATACACCGAAGCGCCGACCTGGAACCCGTTCTAGAGCTTGACGATTAGAGCAAATACTGGAAGCGGCACGCACTTCTCAACCGAATGTGCGCGCCGCTTCCTTGCTTTGGCCACACCCCGAAAGTAGTCTGATGGGCGAAATAGGTTGGGCACGCCGCCAAATGCGTGCTTTAACCTCCCGGCTTGTCTATGGCGGCACATATGCAAGGTTTGAGTAAGGGGAAATGGCCACAAATTTAATGCTGATATCACTGGGCTTTCTTGGAGCCCTGCTGGTTTCGCTGTTGATCATGCCCTACGTCTGGCGGCATGCCTCGCGTGCAACAGCGCGGCGCCTGCAGTTTGCTGCCCCGGATTCTGTTGTCGAAGTGCAGGCGGACCGAGATCAATTGCGCGCCGAACACGCCCTCTCGTCCCGAAAACTCGAGCTGGAAATTCGCGAATTGAAAGAAAAGCTTGCTGCCGATGCGGTTGAGTTTACGCGGAATGATTCCAACCTCGAGCAAATCAATGCTGCATTGGAACAAAAGAACAGCACGATCACGGCGAGAGACAG
>JAJFHB010000159.1 GCA_021775795.1 Hyphomicrobiales bacterium
CATTTATGGCGAAGGTCATCTCGCCAGGCTGCGGCGACAGCAAGGCGTCACAAATTGAGCCGGACCCTGAAGCGTTGCTCTCGCGAACACCGGATTTCAATGACCGTGCATGATCATCAAAACCATCCGGTTCTACACAAAAAACCTGCGTACCGGGGGAAAGCGCTGAAACAGCAATGTTGATGCCAGCCACAAGACCGCCACCGCCGGCAGGAACAATGACGCTGTCCAGTTTGATGTTCCTGGCCGATGCATCCTCCAGAATCTCAAGGCCCGTTGTCCCCTGACCTGCTATGATGTGAGGATCATCAAACGGTGGCACAATCAATGCACCACGTTCGCTTGCAATCTGCTGAGCAATGGCCTGTCTGTCCCCGCCATCTCGCGGATAAAGCACGACATCAGCGCCATATCCTCTGGTGTTCTCGACTTTGAGCCTCGGCGTGTCTTCCGGCATGACGATGACAGCCGGCAATCCCATAATTCGGGCAGCCGCCGCAACTCCTTGTGCATGATTGCCGGAAGAATAGGCGACGACACCGGCCCCATGGGTCTTTGCGTCAAGTTGTGAGATGCGGTTATAAGCGCCGCGAAACTTGAAAGAACCAGTACGTTGCAGGGTTTCGGGCTTGATGAACACACGCCCTCCCAGCTTTTCATTCAACGCCTGGCTTTCAAGCAAGGGCGTGCGGTGCGCCTGCTCTGCGAGCCTGGTCGCTGCTGCACGTACATCGTCAATGTCGGGGAGAGAATGATTTGTCATGACCACCTGCAGATACAATGGCGCCAGACCATATGCCCGCTGATCAGACCATTCAACAGTCAAATCAACTGTCGAATCAAAGACGTCCCAAACCTGGAGGGTTGCGGGCTTGAGGCTCGCAGTTCTTTGCGATAAGGGTGCATTCTTAATTCATCACAGACGGAGCAGGCTCATGGATTTAGGGATCGCTGGACGCAAAGCGATTGTGTGTGCGTCAAGTCGGGGGCTTGGGCGCGGTTGTGCCACTGCTCTTGCCGCAGCAGGTGTCGAAGTCGTTATCAACGGCCGGGATCAGGATCAACTGGCCCAGACGGCAAAAGACATTGAGGCCCAAACCGGGGGCACCGTAATACCCGTGGCAGCCGATGTCAGCACCTCGGAAGGTCAGGAAGCCCTCCTCGCTGCCTGTCCTGCGCCTGACATTCTCGTCAACAACAACGGTGGCCCGCCGTTCAAGGATTTTCGCGAACTTGATCGCGAAGCGATGCTGACCGGCGTTACCCAGAACATGGTCACGCCCATCGAACTCATTCAGCGCGTCGTCGATCCGATGATCGAACGCAAATTCGGCCGTATCGTCAACATCACCTCCGCCTCAGTGAAAATGCCGATCGTCGGTCTCGACCTTTCGAGCGGTGCACGCGCCGGATTAACAGCGTTCCTTGCCGGGGTTGCCCGAGACATTGCCCAACACAACGTCACCATCAACGGCATTCTGCCTGGATTGTTCGACACGGACCGGTTGCGCTCGGGCTTTCCCGCCATGGCAAAACTGCAAAACAAATCTGTCGAAGAAGTCGTCGAAATGCGCAAGGCCGGTGTACCTGCACAGCGCTTCGGTAACCCTGAAGAGTTTGGCAACGCCTGTGCGTTTTTGTGCAGCGTTCACGCGGGCTATATTACCGGCCAGAACCTGCTTCTCGATGGTGGTCTTTTCAACAGCTCAATCTAGAGCGTTTCACACAACGGACAAACTCAGAACGGGCGGGGCCCGGCCTGATAGGAAATTGCTCGTGCGAGTTCAGCGAGTTTGCTCTCGCGCTGCGGATGATCGGCGCTGACATCAGCTGGAGCCATTTGCACCGTTCCCAGCAACTGCAGAAGGGCATCGGCGCAATGATAGCGGTGCAATTCGTCTTCGGCGGATTCAATTATGCCGAACAAGATCCAGCCTGAACGTCGCGCATCGCCGTGTTCCGCAATCGACATCCATATTTGATAATAACTGCCATAACGGCCCGCACTGACTTCACTCAAGAGCGTGTCTAACGACATTGAGGCATAGCGCTCACGCTCCTGCGCTGCATCCGTTTCCCAATGATCCTGCCAACTTCCGCTCATCATTGGTTCCTATCAGCTTAGTTGCTTGCCTCGTCGTCACCGGTACCAACGATTTTCTCATCAATATCACCAATCGCTTCTTCGTCCTTACCCTCGTAATCCAGAGAGTGAAGCACGGTTCGAATGCAATTGAGGCGCGCCCGCTTTTTGTCGTTGGATTTGATGACCGTCCAGGGCGCATGTTCCGAGTGCGTTTTCTTGAACATCTCAATCTTGGCGTCCGAGTACTGATCCCATTTTCCAATCGACGCATAATCAATCGGTGAGAGTTTCCACATTTTGAGCGGGTCAGATTTTCTCTTATGGAAGCGCCGGAGCTGTTCTTCCCGCCCCACTGTCAGCCAGAATTTGAAAAACCGAATGCCGTCGCGCACGATCATGTGCTCGAACTCCGGCAGTTCATGGAAGAACTGCGTTACCTGCTCTTTGTCGCAAAATCCCATCACTCGCTCAACGCCTGCCCGATTATACCAGGAGCGGTCGAACAGGGTCATATCACCAGCTGTCGGCAGGTGGTTGATATAGCGCTGAAAATACCACTGCCCACGCTCTGCTTCCGTGGGTTTTGACAGAGCGACAACATGCGCATGCCGCGGATTGAGATGCTCCATGAAGCGCTTTATCGTGCCGCCCTTACCGGCGGCATCACGGCCCTCAAACAGCATAACAATGCGCTCACCGTTTTCCCGGGCCCAATACTGAACTTTCAGCAGCTCTATCTGCAGCAGACGCAACTCATCCAGATAATCGTTTTCCTTCATTTTCTTGGAATACGGATAATCGCCGCTGGCAAATGCCCGCTCGTCGATTTCCGCATGGAGAGTTTCACTTTCGAGCGTGTAGTGCTCTTCGGAAATGGGTTTGAGTTTCCCATCCGGCTTCTTTGCTTTGGCCATGAAATCCTCTTCACAAACTACGCGACAAACGTCATTGAGCGGCAATCTTGCACCATTTGGCACAAGAGCGCCACGCGCAGTATTGCGGTTCAGGCTTTGATGATGTGGTCAGCCGCTTCGCGATAGACACCGCGGGTATCAACGATGAGTTGGGCGTTTTTCTGGATGAAGTCGTAGTCGAACGCATCGTGGTTCGTAACAAGCAGTACGAGATCAAAAGTAGAAATGTTTTCCGCTGTCAGGTCAACACTCTCAAGATTCAGACCCTTGCGGTCCCGAACCGTTGGAACATGGGGATCGCTGAAAGATATATCCGCGCCATCCTCACGCAGAATACGGATCAGATCGAGTGCCGGGCTTTCACGCAGATCATCGATGTTTTTCTTGTAGGCAACACCGAGGATGAGAATTTTCGAACGGCTCAGCGCTTTACCCGCGCCATTGAGTGCATCTATCACGCGCTCACGCACCCAGCGCGGCATGTTGGTGTTGATCTCACCGGCAAGCTCGATAAAGCGCGTGTGGACCCCAAACTCCCGGGCCTTCCAGGTCAGATAAAAGGGGTCGATCGGGATGCAGTGCCCACCGATCCCCGGTCCCGGGTAATAGGCGGTGAAGCCAAACGGCTTGGTTGCCGCAGCATCGATGACTTCATGAATGTCGATGCCCATGCGCGCCGCAATCACCTTCATCTCATTGACCAGCCCGATATTGACCACGCGGTGGATGTTTTCCAGAAGCTTGGTCATTTCAGCAGCCCGTGGCGTGCTTACAGGCACCACGGTCTCGATTGCCGAGCCATAGAGCGCCAGCCCTGCAGCAAGGCAATCCTCTGTCAGGCCACCGCATATTTTGGGAATCTTGTGAGTGGGATACTTGGCATTGCCCGGATCCTCCCGCTCAGGGGAGTAGACGAGAAAATAATCCTTACCCGCAACCAGCCCGCTTTCGGCAAGTGCCGGCTGCAAAACTTCTTCTGTCGTGCCTGGATAGGTCGTGCTCTCAAGGGCTACAAGCTGCCCCTCAACCATGTGAGGCGCGATGCTCTGGGCGGTTTCCACCACATAGCTCAGATCCGGTTCCCGGTGTTGATTGAGAGGTGTCGGCACACAGATGATGAGTGCGTCACCTTCTGCGGTACGGGCATAGTCCGATGTAGCCTCGAAGCCTGCGGCACGAGCCTCGGCAACGCGTTCATCAGGAAGATGATCAATGCCGCTCTTGCCGCTGTTCAACAGGGCCACACGCTCCTTGTTGATATCGATGCCAAGCACCCGGAAGCCTCTTTCCGCGTATCGCAGAGCCAGCGGCAGGCCGACATAACCCAAACCGTAAATGCAGATGACCGCGTCGCGGGACGTGATGCGGTCTTTGAAACCAGCCAGATGACTCATCGGAAAAGGAAACAC
>JAJFHB010000160.1 GCA_021775795.1 Hyphomicrobiales bacterium
GGACGCATGAGCTTTCACCCATGTCCGTCTTGTGGCCGGGATTCAGGCGATTGACGTTGCCGTTCGAGCCTTCGAATTTTGGCCAGTTTCCCTTCCATACAATCCCCACACCGGGCAACACATCCGGGTTCAGTTCTGCAACAACCTCAAGGCGGCCGGTTGTGTTTTTCAGGGCAACCCTGTCACCGTTGGCAACGCCGATCCTTTCGGCATCTGAAGGATTGAGCAGGACGGATTGGGGACCAAGGCGGCGCTGAATTTTTGCGTCATTGGCGTAGCTGCTGTTCATCGTCCATTTGGAGGCAGGCGAGAGGATGCGAATGGACCCGGGTCCGGGCTGATCATCCGCGTGAGGCCTTGGTGTTTTCCAGCATCCCGCAGCTTCTGCTGCAGCGCTTGCAATTTCTATCTTGCCACTCGGTGTCGCAAATTTCAGATCTTCGAACTGCACGAGAGGCTCATCGTAAACCGCCGTCGTCCCGGCCTCTTTCAACTGATCAAATGTTATTTCCGCATCACATTCAGCCAGGACATGATCAATCACATCGCGATCTGATTCAAAAAGAGCGGCCTCCTGAAACCCCATGGCTTGCGCAAGACGGCGGAATATTTCAGCGTTTGGAAGGGCGTCGCCAGGAGCGTCCTGTACGGTCGCAAGGGCTGAGACCGTATTGTGAAAATACGGAAACAGAAGATCGTCATATTCCAGGAAGCTTGCGGCAGGCAGAACATAATCCGCGTAAGCGGTGGTATCTGTTTCAAACAGCTCCACGCAGACGTGGAAGAGGTCCTCGCGTTTTAGGCCCTCACACAGTTTTTCCTGTTCCGGGTTGGAGGCGGCAATGTTGTTGTTCCAGCAAAACAGGGATGTGACTTTGCCGACTTCGAGCAAATCATCGGCAAGGTCCATCTGGCTGGTAGATTGAATTTCGCTTCGCGCCAGCTCGCTGCCGCCGACATAGTCGCTTTTGACACCCCGGGTGCCGGGACCATTGAGAAAGAGGATGCCGGCGCCAGGCTTGGCCAAGTTTGCTGTTGCGACACAAAGCAGGCTGCAGGCGCGATAGGCATTGCCGCCCATGGGCTGGCGTTGCAATCCCTGCCCCAGCCAGAGGAGAGCCGGCCCTGATGTGTAAGCCTCTGCGGTGGCATTGATGTCTGTAATGGACAGGCCGGTCAGTCTGGCGGTTTGTTCAGGCGTCGCCGCGCGCACATCTTCGACCACGTCATTCCAGCCAACCGTGTTTTCCTGCAGGAATGCCTGATCAACAAAGCCGCCTTCCAGGGCTATGTGCAACAATCCGAAAGCCAGCGCTGCATCAGAACCGGGGCGAAGCTGCAGGTGAAGATCAGCGGACTTGGCCGTATCATGAGCAATCGGATCAATGGCAATAACCTTGGCGTTCGTGTCCGCCAGCCAATGATCGTGCACATGCGGTGCGGCAGAAGACGGATTGCCGCCCCAGACGAGAATGCACTTGGCGTCTTTCAGCGTTGCCGGGTCAAAGCCCGTACAACTATCGCCGAATGTGTAGGTCAAAGCGTCATGGGCCGCCTTGTTGCAGATGCTGTCGGGATCAACCTCCGTTGCGCCGAGGCGGTTGAAGAAGCGCGAGGGAAACCCGCCACCGAGGGCGGAACAGGTACCCGTATAATGCGTGTGATAAATTGAATGGGGAGCGTGGGTTTTCAAAATGCCATGCAGTTGCGCGGCGATATCAGACAATGCCTCGTCCCAGGATACCGCGGTGAATTTCGCCTCGCCCTTGGCGCCAACGCGCTTCAGCGGCGTTTTCAGGCGCAGATCCGTATCAATCCAGGAGTTGTTGTAGGCAATCGAACATTTGGGACAAAGCTTGCCATTTGCCATGTGATGGTCGGGATCACCAACCAGGCTGAGCAGTGCGCCCTTTTCATCTTTGACGCCCAGCATGCCGCATGAATCATAGCAATCGCGCGGGCAGGTGGTTTTCACAGTCTGCGTAGTTGTTGTCGACATGGCGGCTCTCCCCTTAGCCTCCGTTATCGCATTACGGATTGATCGCTGAAAGGGCCAGTTCCAGACAAAAGGAACATACCGCATTGCGCGGACTTAAGGGCGGGTGTTGGTGGCGATTGCACGCCTGGTCCGGTCAGACTCAAATGGCTCGCATCAGACTTTCATCGGACATCGACCCAGACAGGCGATTGACCTCGCTGATCAGGGCAATCTGATCGATGGGTTTCGACACGTAACCGTTCATGCCAAGTTCGAGGAAACTCTCCTTATTGCCGCTCATTGCATCGGCAGTGAGGGCAATGACTGGAATGTCACTCCAGGGTTCGCCACTTGCGCGGATCTTGCGGAAAGTTTCCGGGCCGTCCATCACCGGCATGTGCATGTCGAGCAGCACGAGATCAAAGGTTTCTCCCGCCAGCAGATCAAGCGCCTCCAGGCCGCCCGAGGCTTCAGTCGACTCGATGCCATGAGCCTTGAGCAGAAGGCGTGCGACCATGATGTTCATCGGCCGATCGTCAACAATCAGTACGCGCCGTTGGCTGCCATATGAAGATACCTGCGCTCCCGTATCGGCAGCACTGGAACAATCGGTGTATCCCGTCGTTTCCATCTCGATCGGCTCTGTCAGGAATGTCAGACAAAACTCCGATCCTTGGCCAGGTTTGCTGGTAACCGATAGATCCCCTCCCATCAACCGGGCGAGCTTGCGCGATATGGAGAGACCCAATCCGGTTCCACCATAATCGCGGGATGTCGATTTCTCGGCCTGGGAAAAGGGTACAAAAACATCTTCAAGCACGTCCGCCCGCATTCCGATTCCCGTATCGGAGACACAGACCGTGACCAGGTTGTGACCATCTTCGACCGTGTCAGCCGATAGGCGAATTTGTACCTGCCCGGCCTCGGTGAACTTGATGGCGTTGGACACCAGGTTGGAAATGCACTGCCGCACGCGCAACGGGTCAAACAGAGACAGTTCAGGCACCGAAGTGTCGACGGCAACCGTCAACTCCAAACCCTTTTCGGCGGCCAGCGGGTTCCATAACCTGCGCATACCCGTCAGAACGTGTGAGAGGTCGCCTTCCCGCGCCGCAATTTCCACGTGCTGGGCTTCGATCTTCGACAGATCGAGGACATCATCAACTACCGCCAGCAGGGATTTTCAGGATTCTTGAATGGCGGCAATCTGTTCAAATTGCTGAATGCTCAGCTTACCAGATGACAGGACCTGCGCCATTCCCAGATTGCCGTTCAATGGGGTGCGAACTTCTTGGCTCATGTTGGCGAGAAATGTCGATTTAGCTTGATTCGCTGCATCGGCCTGCTGTTGAGCCAATGTGAGTTCGATCTCGATCTTCTTGCGGTCCGTGATGTCCTGGACAGTGCCAAA
>JAJFHB010000017.1 GCA_021775795.1 Hyphomicrobiales bacterium
CTATGGCATACTGGCTATTCAAATCAGAACCCGGCGCCTGGTCCTGGGAGGACCAGAAATCTTCAACACTCCCGGGAGAAGAATGGGACGGCGTCAAAAATTATCAGGCGCGCAACAACATGCGGGCGATGAAACTTGGCGATCTGGCCTTTTTTTATCACTCAATCGATGAGAAGCGGATCGTCGGCATCGTTGAAGTATCCGCGGAGGCGCACCCGGACACCACCGACACAACAGGCAAATGGGAATGTGTCGACGTGAAAGCCGTGTGCGATGTTCCCAATCCCATAACGCTCGACGACATAAAGGCTGAACCATCACTCGAGGACATGATTTTGGTGAACAACACCCGCCTGTCCGTCCAACCGGTTACAGAACGTGAGTGGAAAATTGTCTGCCGTATGTGCGGATTCGACAAAACGCCTTGAGCGATCAGGAAATTGCGATGTTGGATCTCTCTCCACGCGCCAGTGCTGAGCAGAACCATAACGCTTTCATCCTTCGGCATTGCCGTCTGCTGGCCGTACCTCTGGTGCCAGAGATCAGCCTTTATCTTGCCCACGAGGCACTTCCCCTCTGGCGCAAGACGGAAGAAGAGCTCGAGGCGCTTGGCGTCCCGCCGCCCTTCTGGGCCTTTGCCTGGGCAGGGGGCCAGGCTCTGGCCCGCTACATTCTGGATAATCCGGATCATGTTCGTGGACGCCGGGTCATCGACATCGCCACGGGTTCAGGCCTTGTAGCAATCGCCGCAATGCTGGCCGGTGCCCGTCATGTGCTGGCCGCAGACATTGATCCCTTCTCTGCCTCAGCCGTCGAACTGAACGCCAAGGCAAACAATGTCGATATCGACACCACCACTGAAAACCTTCTCGATAACCCGCTCTCGAATTGTGACATTGTCGTTGCCGGCGACATTTTCTACGAGCAGACGCTTGCACAACAGGCGTTTGGCCGCTTCGAGCAGGCTCAGGCAAACGGCATCGACGCGCTCATTGGCGATCCGAAGCGCTCTTATTTTCCAACACAGCATCTGCATCAGGTGATGGAGTACGAGGTTCCCGTCACACGCGAACTTGAAGACTCGGAAATCAAGCGAACAGCCGTGTGGCGGCTGCAAGCATGACCGCTGTCATCCGCGCATTCGAAACTTAGGGTCTAAACCTGTGTTGGGATCACCAAAACCTCTGTGCCGAACCGACGAAATCGCAGACCCCGGCGCCCGTGGGTTTGAATTTGAGACGGATGACGGACCGATCGACATCATTCTGGTGCGGGTCGGCGACAACATATGTGGCTATCGCAACAGCTGTCCCCATCAGGGCACACCACTGGAAACCTTTCCGGACCGCTTTCTCACTGCAGACAGAACCGAGCTCCTGTGCAGCACCCACGGTGCACGTTTCAGACTGGCTGACGGGTTTTGCGTCTCCGGCCCCTGCAAGGGGAAGGCATTGAGCCCCATCGCAACAGTGATGATTGACGGCTTTGTCTATTTGCAGCAATCAACTTTGACATAGGTCATGGCGGTTGGCTGCACTGCGCAATACCAAAGTCTGAATGAACCCGCGGTTGCTGTCTTAAGCGGCAATCACCATAATGGCCATCAGTCAGATTACTTCAGGGGAGGCGAGCACGCCATGTTCGAAGTTCAAACACATCCCGTCAGCGACGCCTGGTCCAAACGCGCGCATGTTGACAACGACAAATATCTTGAGATGTACCAGGCGAGCATCGATAACCCGGACCAATTCTGGGGTCAGCATGGCAACCGCCTTGACTGGATCACTCCCTATCAGAAGGTCAAGAACACCTCCTTTGCTTACGATAACGTATCGATCAAATGGTACGAAGACGGTGTTCTTAACGTCTGTGCCAACTGTGTAGACCGGCACGTTGAGAAACGCGGTGATCAGGTCGCCATCATCTGGGAAGGCGATGAGCCCTCTGACGACAGTCACATCACCTACCGTGAACTCTACGAGCATGTCTGCAAGTTCGCGAATGTGATGAAGAAGAACGGTGTCTCGAAGGGCGATCGCGTCACCATCTACATGCCGATGATACCGGAAGCCGCCTACGCCATGCTGGCGTGCGCCCGCATCGGCGCCGTTCATTCAATCGTCTTTGGCGGCTTCTCACCGGACGCTCTTGCCGGCCGCATTATCGATTGCGAGTCAAACTTCATCGTGACCGCCGATGAAGGTGTTCGCGGTGGCCGCCCGATTCCGTTGAAAGCCAACACGGATGCAGCACTCGAAAAGTGCCCGGGTGGTGAAAAGGTGCTCGTAGTCCGCCGCACCGGCAATGATGTTGCCTGGGATGCATCCCGGGATTTGTGGCTGCATGAAGAACTTGAAAGCGTCGATGCCGATTGTCCGCCGGAACCGATGAATGCAGAAGATCCATTGTTCATCCTCTACACCTCCGGGTCCACCGGTCAGCCCAAGGGCGTATTGCACACAACCGGCGGCTATCTCGTCTATGCGTCGATGACGCACGAGTATGTTTTCGACTACCACGATGGCGACATTTACTGGTGCACGGCTGACGTTGGTTGGGTAACCGGCCACAGCTACATCGTCTATGGCCCGCTCGCCAACGGCGCCACGACCCTGATGTTCGAAGGCGTTCCCAATTACCCCGACGCTTCGCGCTTCTGGCAGGTCTGCGACAAGCACAAGGTCAATGTATTTTACACAGCCCCGACGGCGTTGCGGGCCCTCATGGGCGCAGGCGATGACTTCGTCAACAAGACCTCGCGCAGTGATCTTCGGCTCCTCGGCTCCGTTGGCGAACCGATCAATCCCGAAGCCTGGGAGTGGTATTACAATGTCGTGGGCGGCGGGCGCTGCCCGATTGTCGATACCTGGTGGCAGACGGAAACCGGCGGCATCATGATAACCCCGCTTCCCGGCGCCACGGCCCTCAAGCCCGGCTCTGCGACCCGCCCGTTCTTCGGTGTTCAACCAGCCCTCGTTGATGCAGACGGCAAGGTGCTGGAGGGTGCCACTTCC
>JAJFHB010000161.1 GCA_021775795.1 Hyphomicrobiales bacterium
CGTCGATGGCCTCGGCGCTCTACCCTATTCGAAGATGAATCAGCTCTTTGATCCCGGCGTTCCGAAACTTGACCTCTACTATTGGAAGTCCTGTTTTGTCGAAGAGTTGAGCGACGAGGTGATTGCCATTCTCGAGGAGCAGTTCGCGCGTTGCCCGGCTCTCAAAACCAAGATCTTTGTTGAGCATTTTCACGGCGCCGTGCTGCGGCAGAATCCCTCAGCCATGGCCTTTCCGCATCGGGACGGCGGCTACAGTATCCTCATCATCACCCAGTGGACTGATGCTGCTGACAATGAACGCAATATAGCCTGGGCCCGGAAAACCTATGACCTGCTGACACCCTACAGCCGTGAAGGTGCCTATACGAACTATATGGATGATGATGAGACAACAACGCGTGTGCGCCAGGCGTTTGGTGACAATTTCCCTCGGTTGCAGAAACTAAAAGACCGCTATGATCCGGCGAACATATTCCACCGAAACCAGAATATTCCGCCTTCCCAAAACTGAGCCAGGGCGGTTTGCGTTGCAGGGGATCTGAACGGGAGGGTCCACATTTGGGCGAATGCTAGGGCGCGCCTTCCTGGTGGGCGTAAACGCCGCAGATGTAACCCCAGGTCAACACAGGCCCCAGAGTGGTACCTCCGCCTACGCCCTTCGTACCGAAGGGATTGGCCATCACGTTGCCAGCGGCGTAAAGCCCGGGAATGACTTCCCAATCCTCATCAACGACCTGTCCCCTGGCATTTGTTCTGGGCCCGCCCTTTGTGCCGAGAAAACTTGGCTTGAACGGAAAGGCGTAGAATGGCGGCTGCTCAATGGTGCCGAGAGACGAGTTGGGTGTGACGCGCGGATCTGTCCCACGGTTGGAATCCCAGATGGTGCTGCCGCGTCCGAAATCCTCATCGACACCTGCCCTCGCAAAGTCGCTCATACGCTGTGCAGTCTCGGTCAATGTGTCAGGGTTCAACCCGATCTGACGGGCGAGACCATCAAGAGTGTTGTCCTTGTAAAGTTTTCCAAGGGAATTGTCTTTTGGCAGGGCGTGCCCATATTTTTTTGCAAATTGCGCATCATAAATGCGCCACGCCGGCAGGTGGGCTAGTTCTCCGCTGTCGGGGTCACGTTCAAGAAAGGGCAGACCTGAGGTGTTCAGTTTCTCGTTCATGAACCTGCGCCCGTGTTGCCCGACAATCATCGCGTGCGGAAAATTGAACTCAGCCGCCGGGGCTCCACGCACACCGCCTTCGTAATGCTTGGGCACTGTTCCGTAAATGATGGCCTGATCCATACGGTCGAGTTTGGCCCCAACTTCGAGTGCCATGCGATGACCGTCACCTTCGTTGGTTGAGGGACTGCCGGTCCATTCCACCGGATAGCCGGGAAAGTGCTCCGCCATCATCTGCTTGTCCCACTCGAAGCCACCCGATGCGAGGACCACCCCTTTCGTGACCTCAACCTCTACCAGCTGTTCGCCCCGGCGCACCTGGACACCGCTTACCCGTCCATTGGACTTTACAAGCTTCTCGGCACGAGCTTCCCTCCAGATCTCACAACCATTGTCGAGGCAACCTCTCAGCAAACCCACCACCAGCGCACTTCCCATGACGCGCTTGTTTGTGAGCATGCGATAGATCATTCGCGGCAGAAATCGCGGTAGCGAACGTTTCGGCATGAGGTAAACGTCAGTGTCGATCAGCTCCTCATAGTTCAGCCAGGGTGTGAACTGTGGACCCCTCAATTTGCTGCGTAAATTCCCAAGAAGTGACTTAGACAGAGGTCGGGGAGAGACATCGCGGCCAAAGGCCTTGCCTCCAGGCGCCTCTGCGTAGGGGTCAGCTTCGCGACTGGGGCCAAATTTCAGTGGTGAATTCTGCTCAAGAAAACGCAGCATTTCGGGTGCGTGATCGACAAAGGACACCCACAAAGGATCCTCTACATTATGCCAGCCGTCGGGGGCGACTGCCCGAACATAGGCCAAGGCATCCTCACGGCTGTCTTCGACCCCAATGCTTTCCTGATAATGATTGCATGGCACCCAGATGCCACCGCCAGAGAGAGCGGTGGTACCGCCCAACAAGTCGGATTTTTCGAGGATGAGGACGCGAGATCCCTTCGCACTTGCCGCGAGAGCTGCCGACAAGCCTGCACCGCCCGAGCCGACAACGACAATGTCTACGCAATGTTTGTCTGCCATGGGGTCAAATTTCTTCGTCTGACTTCAAAAGGAAAGGCTTACCTTGCCATCTCCCATTTCAGTGTCCAGCCAATTCGTGACCTCAATCGGCCATCGTGCTGTCGGGAAGATATTTGGCCTCAATCTGATCTCAAGGTTCAAGGCTTTCATGGAGCGAGTGATCCTTTACATTAACCTCACCGCTTTGCAGTGGCCCGGTCGCTGGTCGGAACGTATAAGTCACCATGCACGAAGCCCTTTTGAAAGAGATCCAGCACTCATGATAATACCGGCAACAATGTCTGCCGTGCTGCTCACGGCACACGGCGGAATAGACAAATTGCACTATCGCGAGGACGTTCCCGTGCCCCAACCGGGTGTCGGAGAAGTGCTGATCAATGTAACAGCTGCCGGCGTCAACAATACCGACATTAACACGCGCACGGCCTGGTATTCCAAGTCCGTAACGTCAGCAACAAATGACGGCGGCGCGGAAGGTTTTGATCAGGCGGAAGATGCAGACGCCACCTGGTCCGGTGTGCCGATGTCATTCCCTCGCATTCAAGGCGCCGATGCCTGTGGGCATATCGTGGCAACAGGAGATGCCGTCGACCCTGGCAGGGTTGGGGAAAGGGTTCTAGTCCGCAACATGCTTCGAACCTACGTGGACTACCGTCCTTATGAGTGCTGGACATTCGGTTCAGAGTGCGACGGCGGGTTCGCACAATTCGCCGTGGCGCCGGCACGTGAAACGCACCGGATCAATTGTGATTGGTCAGATGCAGAACTGGCCTCTATTCCGTGCGCCTATTCGACGGCTGAGAATATGCTGCACAGGGCTGGTGTAGGGGCTGAACGGGTGTTGATTACAGGCGCATCCGGAGGGGTCGGCTCTGCCGCCGTCCAACTCGCAAAGCGCCGAGGTGCGCACATCACTGCCATCTGCTC
>JAJFHB010000162.1 GCA_021775795.1 Hyphomicrobiales bacterium
AATCGTCCAGCAACCGATAGTGGAGCCAGTACTGGCTGACGGCCGTAAGCTCACTGCGCAGTGCTTTGTTGAGATATTCGATAACGCGGGGATTGCCCTTCATTTAAGGTTCCTCAGCAATTGAAAAGGGTAACGGCGCGCCGCAGCGGACCATGATGCCCTGTTCTACATCACCCGCGTTGTTCGGGCAATGTTTAGAACGATTCCAATGTGTTTATTGATGAGCAAAGTGATCGTGTGGCGGGAGGAAATGCCCGTGTCAGGCTCGCTGCCCCAAATCCGCGGCAACGTCTTCGATGATCATGCCCATTAACTCGCAACAACAACCGCAATTGGGCTTGGTACCACATTCGCTGAAGACATGCTCCGGCTTTATGCAGCTGGCGGGCATACGCTGAAGCGCTTCACCGACGGCGGTTTCGATCCGTTCACAATCGATAACATTGCAGTGGCAGATAATCATTACTTGGCACCCTCTGAGACAGCACGTCATGCTGCGTGAGCTGATGCAAACAAGATGGGGGGGGACATCGAAACCTGATGTGATCGAGATCGCAGGCCGGGCACATGCTGGAATGAGCTTAAGAGAAATTCAGGCCTTTTCGCCCAACTCCGCCATGATTTCCTCAATCATGGCAGTGATCATTTCAGCACAACTGCCGCAATCGGGCTTGGCTCCGCACTGAGAGAACACCTGCTCCAAAGTCACATCCGCCGCTGGCGTGCGTTCATGCACTTCCACAATGGCCTGCTCTATGTGAGAGCTGTCGATGACGTTGCAATGGCAAACAATCATTCCGGTGCGTGTCCTGAACTCATCTTTGGGGCCCTGTACGGGCCACAGTCTGTTTCACACACTGTATATGATGTTTTGATGCAACTCATTAAAGTGGGGGCGAAATTCTCCAGCGCATTCTCTGTCAGGTAAACAGCCGGGAAGCTTCATGGAGATGTATGCCCGACGCCTCAAGCTCGCCTGCGAGTTCTGCATCCGGCGCCCGGTCGGTCACGAGATAATCAATATCCTGGAGATCACATACAGTGCTGAAGAGCCGCATGCCGAACTTCGATGCATCGAGCATGAGAACGACCTCGTTTGCCCGTTCAATCATCCGTCGTTTCACCCAGCAGGCCCGCAGATCGACGTCGGTGACCTCGCCATTGTGGACACCGCTGGCACCGATAAACGCCTTGGAGGCATGAAAACGGTCCAGAAAGTCGAGGGTTTCGTAGCCGTAAACCGCATCTTCGGTTGAGCGCAACTGGCCGGGGCAGACAACAACGGTGAAACGTTCAGCCGTACCAAGCCTGCGGGCGACAGAAAGACAATTCGTCATGATCGTCAGCTCACCGGCAAAGCCGAGAAGTTCTTCAGCGAAATGCACGGTTGTTGAACCGGCATCGATCATCAAGACATCGCCGGTGCTTACCAGCCCGACGGCAGCCCGGGCAATAATCTGACGCTCTTCGACCAGCGTCTGACTGCGGATGCCCAGCCCTGGTTCTGTATTGAGGGTGGGTGTTGAGGCGCCGCCATAGGTGCGCGAAACGAGATTGCGCTGAGCCAGTTCATCCAGATCGCGCCGGATTGTTTCGGTGGTAACGGAGAATTCGTCCGCAAGCTCTGAAATGCGCACCGTGACGTCGCTGCGCAAGCGCTCCAGAACGATTTCGTGACGTTGTGATTTTGTGAGCCGCACGCGAGGGCACCCTGAGTCTGGGGAAATTCAGCAAACAGTACCGTCAGGCTGCACAAGCCTCAAGCACTGCGCCGCACTGATGTCTCAGGCCTTTGAGATGGGGTGCAAAAGTTCCATCCAGAACCGCCGTTCCGATGGTGAAGGCATCAGCACCTGCATCTGCCATCGCCGCGATGCGTTCGGGCGAATCTATGCTGCCGGCAACAATCAGTTCCAGATCATTCAGCGATTTGCGGGCGGCGCGCACCAGAGCCACCGGATCCGCATCAAGCGCCCGATAGGCGAGAAGATCAACGCCGGGACATCCAGCCTCACGGGCCGCCTGACAATCGTCAGCTATGTTTTTGGTGGTTCCTCCAAGTCGCGTCGGATGACCCTGGGGGAGGCCTGGAAAGGGATAATAGCCAATACCGGCCGGGGACAACACTTCCTGCGCATAGGCTGCATGATCACCGCCGAGAACCTTGTCGACTTTGAGTGCCCTGGCCGCATCCATGGAAGCTTTTATTCGTGACGATGTTGTACTTACCACTTCCATATAGACCGTCGCCCCGATTTCGCGGATCCGGGCTGTCAGGCTTTCCATGGTTTCGAAATCGACCCCGACGTCTTTGAAACCTATATGCCTTATGCCCAAATCAGCAACAGCATCAATCACTTGCAGGCAATCAGATACTGTTTTGTCGTTGTTGGTAAGCATGAAAATGAACTGCATTGGCGCGTGCTCACGGGTCAGATGTTGGGTTTAGCAACAAGAATGTTGCATACCCCACGTCAGATTCGCAACATTCATTGCGTAAGGCCGGAGATT
>JAJFHB010000163.1 GCA_021775795.1 Hyphomicrobiales bacterium
CTTGAAGTCCATCGAGAACACCTCATTCTCCGAGATCATCACGCGCAACACGGACATCGACTATCTGCAGGATGATGTCTTCCTTGCGCACACCCGCATTGGCGGTGACGATGGCCGCGATAAGTTGAAAGGGACCGAAAACCCCGATCTCATGATCGGCTTTGACGGCAACGATAAATTGCGAGGACGGGCCGGTGACGATGATCTTTATGGCGGCGCCGGACGCGACCTTCTGAAAGGCGGCAAGGGTGACGATCTCCTTGTCGGTGGCGAGGGAAATGATGAAATTCTGGGTGGCAAAGGCGCAGACCTCTTTGTCTTTGCCCGCGGCAGCGGCCATGATCAGGTCTATGACTTTGACGCCCGCTATGACAGGATCGACCTCTCGGACTATGGCTTCCGCAGCATTGAAGAAGTTCGCCAGGCGAGCACGCTGGAGCATTACACCACCGTACTCACGCTAAATGAGCAGACCGGCGACAAGGTTCATCTGGTCGGTGTCAAAGGCTCCTGGCTAACGGAGGACACCTTCATCTTCGACGATGATGACGGGCCGATCGTCTGACTGCAGTTTTGATCTCAAAGCGGAACAATTGCCACCGGCAGCAACGGCTGCCGGGGCACAGCCGTTTGCCTTTGGCAGGGAAGAAGCGTGTACGGAGCTTCTGGCATGGCACTTGCTCTCAATTACATATCAAGCCGATTAGCGGCCATCCAGGGCGTTACAGCGCCGATTTGTTCAACAACGGGACAGACCATTGCGTACGCAAGAAGATATTTCCCTGCTTGAGCTTGCACTCGGCAAGATGCGTCGGGCCTTTGTCGGCGCCGGTGTGTTCTCCCTGTTCGTAAACCTCGCGATGCTCATTGGCCCGCTCTACATGCTGCAGGTCTATGACCGGGTATTGGGAGCGCAGAGCCGCGACACCTTGATCATGCTGAGCGTCCTTGCGGTCGGGCTGCTGGCGATGAGTGCGCTGGTTGATACGGCACGCTCCAGGCTTCTGGTCCGTGCCGGAGCAAACCTTGACAACGCCCTGAGTGGCCCTCTCTTTGCTGCTGGCCTGCGCGGCCGGCTGGATGGCATCGAATCATCTGCCAGCCAGCCCTTGCGGGATCTGGATACGCTGCGCGGCTTTCTCACCGGTGCAGGCATCCTGGCGCTCTTTGACGCCCCCTGGACACCTATCTATCTGACAGTGATCTTCATCATGCATCCGGCGCTGGGCTGCGTTGCCCTTGTTGGAGCGCTCCTCATCGTGGCGCTGGCGCTGCTGAGCGAGTGGTTAACACGCACACCACTCAAACGGGCCGGACTTGCAAACCGGAAGTCCGGCGATGTTATCGACGCCTTTGCGCGCAATGCCGAGGCGATTCGGGCGATGGGAATGCTGGAACAGTTGCGAGACCATTGGCTGTATCGTCATGATGAAGGCGTCGCCTGGCAGGCGCGCGCCAGCGACAGTGCCGCTACTCTTCGGGCCCTCGCCAAGTTTATCCGCTATGTCCTGCAAATTGCCATTCTCGGCGTTGGCGCCTGGCTTGCCATGGACGGGGCAATTTCGGCAGGCGTCATGGTTGCTGCATCCATCATCATGGGACGGGCTCTCGCACCGGTGGAACAGGCGATCGGACACTGGGGTGGCTTTGTAGAAGCGGGCTCGGCCCGGCGGCGACTGGAAATTGAATTGCAACGGGACACACGACTTGCTCCGGTAACGCAGTTGCCAGCGCCGACCGGCGCTCTCAGCATCGAAAATGTTGTTCTGCGCCCGCCCGGCGCGGATGAAACGGTGCTGCAGTTTGTGTCATTCAAACTGGCCGCCGGTGAAACTCTGGGACTCATTGGCCCGACGGGAGCAGGAAAATCAAGCCTTGCGCGCCTGCTGGTGGGTGTCTGGACACCTGACATGGGCGCGGTGCGGCTCGATGGCGCCGATATCGCTGATTGGCCCGAAGATCAGATTGGCCGCTATCTCGGGTACATGCCGCAAACAGTGGAGCTTCTGCCGGGCAGCGTTGCGGACAACATCACACGCTTTGGCGCGTCTGACAGCGATGGCATGATTGAGGCGGCCCGCATTGCCGGTGCACACGACATGATCCTGCGCCTGCCCAAAGGCTATGACACGCAGATCGGTGACGGCGGCCGCATGCTTTCCGGTGGTCAGCGCCAGCGCATTGGCCTGGCGCGCGCCATATATGGCGATGCCCGCGTTATTGTTCTCGATGAACCGAATGCCAATCTTTGCGCCGAGGGCGAAGCCGCATTGTGCCGGGCACTGGAACATCTGAAGCAACAGGGCCGCACCGTCATTGTCATTTCGCATCGTCCTTCCGTGATGCGCACGGTCGACAAACTGCTCGTGCTCACACAGGGCCGCGTCGACCTGTTCGGGCCGCGCGACGAAGTACTTGCGGCTTTGCCGCATCAGGTCGCCGCCGAATCCGAACGCCCTCGTCTTGCAACAGCCGATGAGGCAGCGACATGAGCGATCTCAGTGCCAGAATGCTAGCGGTTACCGGCACGTCACCTGCACTCGTTGCCGCCCCACGTGACACACGAGGGGCAACAATGCTGGGAGTCTGGGCCATCGCCGGCGCGGCATTACTGTTTCTCATCTGGGCCTGGGCAGCACCGCTGTCGGGCGCCGTCATTGCTGTCGGCAGTTTCGTGTCCGGCAATCAAAACCGCATTGTCCAGCACCTCGAGGGAGGCGTTGTCAGCGAAATTCTGGTGCGGGAAGGTGATGTGGTGGAAGAAGGCGATCTGCTTATGCGGCTCGATGAAACCGCAGCACTTGCCTCGTTGCGCCGGCATGAACTGGCCTATGCCCTGGCACGCGCCAATGCGACAAGGTTGCGAGCTGTGACGGCAGGAGAGCAAAGCCTCACATTCGCGCAGGAGCTGCTGGAACAGGCGGCAACCGACAAAAGCATTGCAGACATTCTCGAAGCCCAGCGGGCCGAATTTTCCGCCCGCAACGGCCGCGTCGAAAATGACGTTGCCATGGTGGTTCAGCGCGGCAACGCCATCAGCGAAGAAATCAGCGGGCTGGAGGCAAAACGCCTTTCTGTTGAAACCCAGCTTGAGCTCATCGGTGAAGAGCGCGCGGCAATGGAATCGCTTTATGCGGACGGCTTCACCACCATGAGCCGGGTATTGGCATTGCGCCGGGCGGAAGCACAACTTGAAGGAGATTTGGGGCAAGCACAGGCCGACATGGCCCGCGCCAGCGAACGGCTGATCGAAAACCAGCGCGAGGCTGCTCGCCTGGAGGCTCAGGTTCGTGAGATTACAGCGCAGGACCTGGGCTCTGCAGAAGCCACTGTGGCCGAGGCCAAAGCTCAGGAAGCCACGGCCCGGGACGTGCTTGAACGGCTGGAGCTGCGCGCACCTGTACGCGGTGTTGTCATCACCCTGTCGGAAAATACAACTGGCGGCGTTGTTGGTTCAGGTGAGAACGTGCTTGAACTTTTGCCACTTGATGATGAACTGGTGGTGGAGGCCCGTATTGCGCCCAACGATATCGATCAGGTCATTGTCGGCGGTGACGCCCGGGTCCGGCTCTCAGCTCTCAACCAACGCACCACACCGGCAATTGACGGCGAGGTTATCTACGTTTCCGCCGATACGGTAGACGGCGAGAATGGCGGTGCCCGCCATTATGTTGCGCGCATCAGGCTTCACAACAATGACGAGGGCAACCTTGGTGACGTGCAACTGTCACCCGGCATGCCGGCAGAAGTGTTCATCTCTACAGGCGCCCGTAGCTTTGGCGAGTATCTTCTCAAACCCATTCTGGACAGCTTCTCCCGCGCCTTCCGCGAAGGCTGAGCAACACTTTATCGACCTGATCGGCAAGCCGTCTTTATGCTATAAGAGCTGATCTGGACCACTAGCTGGTGCCTGCAGGATTGCGCCGCGCCGGGCCGCTCAGGAGATACTGGTTTGCCGATCGAGATCCTTCCAACTGACAGTGTCATTGGCGCTGAGGTGCGCGGTCTCACTCTTGCGGAAGTTCCGCGAGGGGACACGCTGGAGTTGCTTGAAGATGCTCTGGAAAAGCACGGTGTATTGGTCTTCCCCGATCAATCGCGGGTAACCCCTGCGCAACAGGTGGCATTCAGCCGTCCGTTCGGCCCTGTCAAGCTGGTGGGCGGTGAACATGAGAAAATCGCCGGCAATCCGGAGATTTTTGTTGTCGGGAATACAGGAAAAGAGCCTGTGATATTCGCCCCCACCATCGCTGGAGGCGAACTGGAATGGCATACGGATCATATTCATCTGCCGGATCCGGCACGAGCCTCGCTGCTTCTTGCCCGCGAGGTGCCAAAGTCTGGCGGTGATACGCTTTTTGCCTGCATGTACTCCGCCTACGACGCTCTTGACGCCGACACCCGCATGCTTTGCGATCGTCTGGAAGTGCTCAATTCCGTAAGCGGCCTTAATGTCTATCTTGAAGGGCAGGGATATTCAGAGCAGGCCAAGCCCGCACCGCAGGCTGATCCACCCACGGTCTGGCCTCTGGTTCGTGCTCACCCGCGCAGCGGCCGCAAGGCACTGTATTTCGGCAACCAGGTGAGCATCGGCATTGTCGGCTGGCCGGAAGATAAAGCCCGGGCCTTCATTGCCGACCTCACAGAACAGGCCTGTCGGCCCGCATTGCGGTACAGGCATCACTGGAAAGCGGGAGACGCCGTCTTGTGGGACAACCGACGTGTTCTGCATGCGGGGACGCCCTATGACCTTGCCAATGAACGCCGCGAGATGCACCGAACCACCATCCGGGAAACCGCACCAATAAAGCTGGTGCCGCCGGCCTAGAGCATATCAACGTGAAACGCTCTGGAAGTGGCCCGGTGTCCTGCGATACTTTGGCGGCAGGGCGAGCAATCAGCCCGTCGTTGCTGCCGGCAAAGCCGTCCTTACTGCCACCATCGGTGCCACAAAGCGTTGTCGGCACCTTTCACGTAACAGTCCAGATGAGGCGCACCCCAGGACACGCAATCCGGTGCAGCGGTCAAAACACCACCAAGATTTTCCCAATTGCTCCAGTTGCCATCATACCATTTGTGCCACATGGCATTGTCAGCACCCTTTACGAAGCAGTCGATCCGGTTGCCCCCCCACGACGCGCAGCCGGGTCCCGAAGTCAGGATACCGCCGAGGCTTGCCCAGTTGCTCCAGGCAGCACCGCTCCACACGCGATGCCACAGGGCGTTATCAGCACCCTTCACGAAACAGTCGATCTGGTTCACAACCCGTGATGAGCAATCGGGCGAAGAGGTAAGAATACCGCCAAGATTTTCCCAGTTGCTCCAGGCGCCATTATACCCTTTGTGCCACATGGCGTTGTCGGTGCCCCTCACGAAGCAGTCAACACGATTGGGCCCTGACGAAACACAGCCGGGTCCAGAGGTCAGGATGCCGCCGAGGTTTTCCCAGTTACTCCAGGCGGCACCGGTCCACCAGATGTGCCACATGGCATTGTCGGCGCCTTTGACGAAACAGTCGATCTGGTTCGGCACCCGTGACGTGCAGTCTGGTTTGGATGTGAGGATGCCACCAAGGCTTTCCCAGTTGCTCCAGCCGCCATTGTACCATCTGTGCCACAGGGCGTTGTCGGTACCTCTCACGAAACAGTCGACACGGTTGGGCCCCCA
>JAJFHB010000164.1 GCA_021775795.1 Hyphomicrobiales bacterium
AGCGCAGATGTCGCGAACGCTCGCAAGCGTTCGTGCCAGAGCTTCCAGCACTTGCCTGTCCATAGACGGTGCGGAATGGGCTTCATCTTCTGCAACATTCCCGTGCGCCCCGTAAATCGAGACGGTCCCGGGCAAACGTTCAATCAACGCTTCGGCCGCAGCCAGGTAGTCTGCGAGATCTGCCCCGGGCGTCTGGCCATAGACTTCGCCGTTGTAAAGAAAGTCTGCGGCATACATCCGGTCCTTTGTCGGCTCCAGAAGAGAGACAGAATCGGCCGAATGCCCCGGTGTATGCACCACCTGCACGCGGCGGCCACCAAGTTCAATCCAGCTTTCAAGGGCCAGCCATTCCGAAACACTAAATCTCGGCGCCTCCCTGTCTTCATACGAGCCGAGGAAAATATCCTCTGTCGGCGTCAACCAGCCATCTGTCTCGCAATCTCTCAGCATCGGCAGATCAGCCACGCACACATGGTCGAACCGGTGCACGTTGCCCAAATGATCAAAATGCATGTGAGAGGGCAAAGCGATGAGGGGCACGTCAACGCGACGTTGAATGGCCTTCGTGATGTCCTGTGAGAATGAGCCTGTATCAAACATCAAGGCGCGTTCTTCGCCAATGAGAAGATAACTCCAGTTCTGCTGATAATAGAGCGGCTCACCGATCGCAAAGGTGCCCTCATCTATCTGCTCGACCGCATACCAGTCATCTTCAAAAACCAGCCCCGGGGCAAGTTTTGGCGCCACCATTTTCGTCTCCTGAAAACAACAAACCCTGTTGTATGCGAAACTAACACGGCCTCCATGGGTGACATAGCTCAGACAGTGATGCCACCATCCTTGATTCCCTGCCCCAAGCTTGGCAAGCTTGCCTAACGAGTACCAGTCAGCAACGCAAGGGATTACCAGTAATGTACAGACACTCATTGTTGCTTGGCTTGGTTGCGTACTTGATTGCCGGCTGCGGCCAGGCATGGGCGGAAGGCCGGGTGGCCCTGGTGATCGGCAATGCGGCTTATGAAAACACAACACCCCTGATCAACACGCGAAATGATGCGGAGGCCATTGCTGAGAGTTTTGAGCGTCTCGGGTTCGACGTGATCATGGCGCTGGATGCAGATCAGGACGCAACACTTGCAGCTCTGGATGATTTCGCAACCGCCATGCGCGAAGCCGATGCCGCGGTCTTTTACTATTCAGGGCACGGCATCCAGGCAAATGGTCAGAATTATCTGCTTCCAACCGATGTTGATGTTCGCAACGAACGGTCCCTGCGTTACGGCGCCATTAACATCGCCGATGTTGTGCATGACATGGAAAGAGAGGCTGCCGTCAGTCTCGTCATTCTTGATGCCTGCCGCGACAATCCTTTCACCGATACCTTGCAGCGCTCCGTGCCACAATCGCGCTCATCAACGGCGTCGCGCGGCCTCGCCGTGATCCGCCCGCAATCCAGCGGCACCATCATTGCCTATGCGGCAGCTGCTGGAGAAACAGCAAGCGATGGAGCCGCACAGCATTCCCCCTACACAGAAGCGTTGCTTGCGGAACTGGAAACGCCCGATGTGGAAGTGGGTCTCTTGTTCCGCCGCGTCGCCGGCCGCGTTGTCGAAGAAACCGGTGGTGTCCAGCGACCCGAGCTTCTGGTGCGCCTGACCCATGAGTTTTATCTCAGCCGCTCTCAGGAGGTTGCAGAGGCCAGCCCGCCCTCACCCGAAGCTGAAACGCAAGCACCGCCCGTGCAGGAAGAAAGCATTTTGGTTGCAGAAGCGGAGACAACGGAAACTCTGCCCGACAATCCGCAACGCGGTTGGGAATCTGCCGGCCTTCTGCCCACAATCGAACCCCTGTTTGCGCCGCCTGCGACATGGATGCCACCGGAAAGCGCGCAACTGGAAGAGAGTGAAGGCAACGACAGTTTTGGCACGGCCCAGGCCGTGGGCCCCAATGACATTGTGACACTTCGCATCCAGCCCAAGCGCGACGCTGACTGGATGCGCTTTGAAGTGCAACAGGGTGGAGAGTTAGTTGTTCGCGCCACCGGCATTGCGCAAACGATTGACCTCAATGTCCGGCTGCACGATGCCGACAAGCGGGCAATGGGAAGCTGGGTTGGCGCTGCACGCGACGGCGGGGATCTGGAAGCCGCCTTCGATATTGCGGTGCCAGGCGAATACTGGCTTGAGGTTGTTGACGGTCGTAGCGATGCAGAAGCCGATACGCCATTTGACCTTGTGCTGAACTATGCAGTGCAACCGGACGTCTACGAGCCGAACAACAGTTTCGGCACCGCGCGAATTGTGCCTCTGGATGGCAAACTCTACGCCAACATCCTGCCGCAGCGTGATGCCGACTGGTTCCGCGTTCAAACGGAAACGCCGGGCGAGTTGACACTCACGGCAACAAACGTGCCGGAAAACATCGACGTGACTTTGCGTGTTCACAATGCCGATGGCGGTGTTGTCGGCAACTGGGTGGCCCCCAACAGGCCGGGCGGCGACACTGTTGCCATCTTCGATCTGCCGACACCGGGGGACTATCGCATAGAGGTCGTC
>JAJFHB010000165.1 GCA_021775795.1 Hyphomicrobiales bacterium
GGCGGCGCAGCCTATCTGGCGCGTCTCGCCGCTGCAGCAACCACAATCATCAATGCGGAAGAGTACGGCCGCACGATTCTGGAACTGGCGCAGCGACGCAAGCTCATCAGCATCGGCGAAGACATCGTAAATGATGCATTCCAGGCCGTCGTCGAAACCTCTCCCCGGGAATTGATAGAGCGGGCCGAGCAGGAACTCTTCTCTATCGCTGAGTCGAGTAAATTCGGGCGTGGCTTTCAGACATTCGGAACAGCCCTCACCGGCGCCATTGATATGGCCGCAAAGGCTTATGAAAGGGATGGAGGACTGTCCGGCGTCTCTTGCGGTCTCAGGGACATCGATGAGAAAATGGGCGGGTTGCAACCATCCGATCTCATCATCCTCGCTGGCAGACCGGCTATGGGCAAAACGGCTCTGGCAACCAACCTCGCCTTTTCGGTTGCGCGCAACTACAAAATCGAACATCGCAGTGATGGAACCCAGGAAATCCTGGATGGTGGCGTGGTTGCATTTTTCTCCCTCGAAATGTCCTCTGAACAATTGGCAACGCGTATCGTTTCAGAGCAGGCAGAGATCCCATCTGAGCGTATTCGGCGCGGCAAGATCACAGAAGATGAGTTTCACAAGCTTGTGCAAGTCTCACAGGACCTTCAGGCCCTGCCGCTTTATATTGATGATACAGGCGGCTTGAACGTCGCTCAGCTCGCGGCACGCGCCCGGCGCCTCAAGCGCCAGCGAGGCCTTGGCCTTATCGTCGTCGACTATCTGCAATTGCTGACAGGGTCCTTCAAACGGGCAGCCGAGGGGCGTGTTCAGGAAGTGTCAGAAATCTCGACCAGCCTCAAGGCCCTTGCCAAAGAGCTGAACGTGCCCGTAATCGCCCTCTCACAGTTGTCTCGGCAGGTCGAAGCCCGCGATGACAAGCGGCCACAACTGGCGGATCTGCGTGAATCTGGATCAATCGAACAGGACGCGGATGTTGTCTTGTTCATCTTCCGCGAAGAGTATTATCTTCAGCGCAGACAACCACGCGAAAACACGCCGGAGTTTTTTGAATGGCAGGCCGAAATGGATCAGGTCAACGGCCTGGCAGAAGTGATCATCGGCAAGCAACGTCACGGCCCCACTGGATCTATCAAACTGGTCTTCGATGCCAACGTTACAAGATTCCAGAACTACATCGCTGATGACTATGTTCCGGAGCGCTTCGAGTAGCGGTTCTGCATGACCAGTTCAGAACCGGGACCACGCATCACCGCTGATTTGTCTGACGCCGATGCTGTGGGCGCTGCGACGCTTACCGTTGATCTTTGTGCGATCCGGCGGAATTTCCAAAAACTAAACGGGCTGGCCGGCCCAGCGGTTTGCGCCGCTGCCGTCAAGAGTGATGCATACGGCCTAGGCATCGCTGCTGTTGTATCCGCACTTTATGCGGAAGGTTGCCGGGATTTTTTTGTTGCTCAGCTGAGTGAAGGCATTGAGGTTCGGCAACTGGCGCGCGAGGCCCGCATATATATCCTGGACGGCCTGCCGCCCACGGCCTCACCGCTTTTCCTCGAACATCAGCTATGGCCTGTCCTTGGAAGCCCCGATGAGATCTTGGAATGGGCGGAATTTGGACGGCATGTCGGCAGCCCCTTACCTGCGGCACTGCACGTGGATACCGGCATTAATCGCCTGGGCCTGACGGCACCAGAAGTCAGCCGTCTTGCATGCGACACTGCCCTGCTCGAGGCCATCGACTGGCAATACATCATGAGCCACCTTGCTTTTGCCGATTTTCCAGACAAGCCGGAGAATGAGGCGCAGATTCAATTGTTCGACACCCTCAGATCAAAACTGTCTGCAATGCCCGCCAGTCTTGCAAATTCGGCAGGCACGCTCATGGGGGCGAATTTTCACTATGACCTCGTGCGTCCAGGCATCGCTCTGTACGGAGGTAATCCGTTCTCTGATCGAGCCAATCCAATGGAGACTGCCGCTTGCCTGGAAGTCCCCATAATGCAGATTAGAGAGCTTGAATCCGGCGCTCGCGTTGGATACGGCGGCATCTGGCGAGCAGAACACCCGTCCCGAATTGCAGTGTTGCAGATCGGATATGGGGACGGTTTTTTTCGCTCGTTGGGCGAGGAATACCGCAATTCCCCACCAAAGGTTTGGATTGGCGGGGAATTTGCGCCAGTTGTCGGGCGGGTTTCTATGGACATGATAACCGTAGATGTGACACACATAGCGCCCGAAAAGGCAGCGCGTGGCTCTCTGGCTGAGGTGTTTGGTAACAACATCCCGGTTGATGAGTTTGCCGACTGGGCCGGAACCATAAGTTACGAGGTTCTAACGAGCCTCAGCAAAAGGTTCAAACGGGTGTACCTTTCTGGGGACTAAGCGAATCGGAGGTCGGGGTCCTTGAACTTTCTTGCGGTCATTGGTCAGGTTGTCCTGGCAGCTTTCACGGACGTCGGCCGGCTTGCCGTGTTTGTGCAGAATGCGGTTCGGCATTGCATTACGCCACCTATCTATCCGCGCCTCATCCTTCAGCAGATGATCAGGATCGGCTACAACTCACTTCCAGTTGTCGGTCTCACGGCATTTTTCACCGGCGGTGTGCTGGCGCTTCAGATTTACATCGGCGGGTCGCGGTTCAACGCGGAAAGCCTGGTGTCATCAATCGTTGCCCTGGGCATCACGCGCGAGTTGGGACCGGTGCTTGCCGGTCTTATGGTTGCAGGACGCGTCAGCGCGGCAATCGCTGCGGAAATTGGAACGATGCGCGTAACCGAGCAGATCGACGCGCTGGTCACGCTTGCAACGAACCCTTTCAAGTATCTCGTAGCACCGAGGCTGATTGCAGCGGTCATCACCCTGCCGATACTGGTCGCCATTGCCGACACTATCGGCATCATGGGCGGCTATATCGTGGGCACGAAAAGCCTCGGCTTCAACTCCGGTGTCTATATCAAGAACACGGTGGACTTCATCGAGTACCAGGATGTGTTCTCAGGTCTCGCCAAGTCTGCGGTCTTCGGTTTCATCATTGCTCTCATGGGCTGTTATCACGGTTACAACAGTCAGGGCGGAGCACAGGGTGTCGGCAGGGCGACGACGAATGCGGTGGTGTCAGCATCCATTCTCATTCTGGCCTCGAACTACATCATGACTTCCTTGCTTTTCAATACATGAGGCCAGCATGAGCACGGACAAGCACATAGTGCTGAATGATGTGCACAAGAGTTTCGGCCCCAAGTCCGTTCTCAATGGCGTCAATCTTGAAATTGGCCGCCGGGAATCTGTAGTTGTCATCGGCGGTTCTGGAACAGGCAAATCAGTAATGCTGAAATGCATACTGGGGCTGCTCCACCCGGACTCCGGTTCAATAAAAATCGGCGGAACGGAAGTTTCCGGTCTGCGCGGGCGGAAACTGGACGAAGTTCTCGCCACCATGGGCATGCTGTTTCAGGGTGCAGCGCTGTTTGACAGTCTGAAAGTCTGGGAAAATGTCGCCTTTGGGCTGATACAGGGTAAGAAGATGGACCGCGCCAAGGCCCGGGACATAGCTTTCGACAAACTTGCACAGGTTGGTCTCAAAGCGGATGTCGGCGAGCTTTCACCGGCAGAACTGTCCGGCGGAATGCAAAAGCGCGTCGGCCTTGCCCGTGCGATTGCCACTGACCCGGAAATCATCTTCTTTGATGAGCCAACGACGGGCCTAGATCCAATTATGGGCGATGTCATCAATGATCTGATCGTGCATTGCGTGAAAGCGACAGGTGCAACGGCGGTGTCCATCACTCACGACATGGCAAGCGCCCGTAAAATCGCCGACCGCATTGCCATGATCTACCGTGGTGAAATCATCTGGCAGGGCACTGCGGCAGAGATCGATAACAGTGGCAATGAATATGTTGATCAGTTCATTCATGGACGGGCCGACGGGCCAATCCAGATGGACATCCTCAAAGCCTGAGCAATCCTGAACGATAGAGTGGATTTGGGTCATGGCCAAACAGGCCCGAAAATACGTCTGCCAGTCTTGTGGAAGTTCCGGCACCCAGTGGACCGGGCGCTGCGATGCCTGTGGAGAATGGAATACACTTCAGGAAGAGGTTGGCGCCGGTGGTGGCATTGGCAGTGCGCCACGCACCACCACGAAAGGTGGCAGAGCCGTTGAGCTTGTCGATCTGCAAGGCGAGGATGTCGCGCCGGCGCGGATTGTGTCTGGGGTAGGCGAATTTGACCGCGTAACCGGCGGCGGACTTGTTCCCGGATCGGTCTCCATTGTGGGTGGCGACCCGGGTATAGGTAAATCCACTTTGCTCTTGCAGTTGCTTGCAGCCATTGGCGGCACGGGCAAGAAAGTCGTTTATCTGTCAGGCGAAGAAGCAGTGGCTCAGGTACGCCTCCGCGCACAGCGTCTTGGACTGGGTGACGCAAAAGTCACGCTTGGCGTCGAAACAAACCTTGCCAACATACTTGCGACGCTGGAAAAACAAACACCTCCTGATGTGCTTGTTGTCGACTCCATGCAAACGGTGTGGTCTCCCGCACTCGAATCCGCACCGGGCACGATCTCGCAATTGCGCGCGACGGCACAGGCTCTCACCGGCTACGCCAAAAACAAGGCGACGGCCGTTCTGCTGGTCGGTCATGTTACCAAGGAGGGGCAACTCGCCGGGCCCAAAGTGATCGAACATATGGTCGACACCGTCCTCTATTTCGAGGGTGAATCCGGGCACCAGTTCAGGCTGCTCAGGTCGGTAAAGAACCGATTCGGGGCCACAGACGAAATCGGCGTCTTCGAGATGTCTGACGGCGGGCTGCGAGAAGTTTCAAATCCGTCGGCTCTTTTTATTGGCGACCGGGAGTTAGCCTCACCAGGCGCTGCCATATTTGCCGGTATGGAGGGAACGCGCCCGATACTGGTGGAAATACAGGCACTGGTTGCACCCTCACCGCTGGCAACACCGCGTCGAGCCGTTGTCGGTTGGGATTCCAACAGGCTGGCAATGGTTCTGGCTGTGCTTGAAGCCCACGCAGATCTGCAATTCACCGGAAACGACATTTATCTGAATGTTGCAGGTGGACTGAAGGTGCGCGAGCCAGCGGCTGATTTGGCGGTTGCAGCAGCCCTCGTCTCTTCCCTGACAAATATGGCGCTACCTGCGGACAGCGTGTTTTTTGGCGAGGTCAGCCTATCGGGCACGCTGCGTCCTGTGGGCCATGCCGCGGCCCGTCTGAAGGAGGCTGAGAAGCTTGGTTTCAAGAGCGCCGGCGTCGCACACGGAACCCGCAAGAACGCCGATCTGCGTGACGGCGCGCTGGAAATTGCGGAATTACCGAATGTCGACCGCCTCTATTCGTGGCTTCGCGAAAATGGCCGCCCGGGATCAATGACATCGGTCAATCGGGACTCCACCGACGAGTTCACCACACAATAACCCGCTTCTTGTGTGATTGGCCGTTAGGGGGTGTCGAAAATAGGTGGTCAACGGGCCAAACATGCAGTATTCCCTGACCATTATATGACGTTTTCATGTGCGAGACCGGGGCGCCGGACTTTAAGGACACTAGCAACAGATCATGGCTTTGACTTCCGCCGACTTCGTTCTTATTGCCATCATGCTGGTATCCGGCCTGCTGGCCCTTGTACGCGGCTTCACCGCTGAGGTGTTGTCTTTGCTCGCCTGGGGTGGCGCTGCCATCGCTGCGTATTTTCTCTACCCATTTCTGCTACCGACCGCCCAGGCTTACCTGCCTGAGATGGAAACGGGTGTGGTCACATTCATCGTCGCTATCGCAATTTTCATCGTTGCACTCATTGTCATCAAGCTGCTGACAATGAAAATCAATGATTGGGTGCTCGATAGCTCGATAGGTGTGCTGGACCGTACCGTCGGCTTCTTGTTTGGCCTGGCGCGCGGGCTTTTGCTGGTCACCGTCTGCTATTTGTTCTTTATCTGGATTGTATCGCGCGAGGACCATCCAGATGCGGTTCGAAACGCATTGTTGCGCACTGTTCTGGTTGATCCGACAGCTGAGTTCATCGTTTCTTATCTGCCGGTCGAGATCGCCGAAAACCTGACCACGAAGCTCTATTCTTATGAAGGCAACACTGCGCCTGGGGAAAACTCCGTTCCTGAGGAAAACTCCGTTCCTGAGGATGGAGACGCAGACTCATCGTCGGAAGAGAGCTATAACGGCAATGAACGTAGTGGCCTGAACCAGTTGCTTGAGAGTACCCAGGAAAGCGAAAACTAACCGACGCCTTTTCGGCGCGAAAGGACTGCATGATGACCGAGCTGAGAGAATCGCAGCGGACATCTGACGCAGACATCAGCAACGATTTTGACATGGAAGAAGACAAACTGCGCGAGGAGTGCGGTGTTTTCGGCGTGTTCAATCATGCTGACGCTGCAGCCCTGACCGCACTTGGAATGCACGCCCTGCAGCACCGTGGACAGGAAGCTGCGGGCATGGTGACCTTTGACGGCTCCAGATTCAACTCAGAGCGACGTCTTGGGCTCGTTGGCGATCATTTCTCCAAGAAAGGCACGATGGAGCGTATTCGCGGCGACTCGGCCATTGGACACGTACGCTACTCCACAACCGGCGAAACCATTCTCCGCAATGTGCAGCCGCTCTTTGCAGATCTTGCAGGCGGCGGCTTCACGGTTTGCCACAATGGAAATCTGACGAACGCTCTGCTTTTGCGCGAACAACTCATAGAGTCTGGCGCCATCTGCCAGTCAACATCAGACACAGAGGTTATTCTGCACCTTGTTGCCCGCAGCAGCCGCTCACGCTTCATAGAAAAATTCATTGATGCCCTGCGCGCTCTGGAAGGAGCTTATTCGCTTGTTGCCCTGACCAACAAGAAGCTCATCGGCGCCCGCGATCCACTGGGTATCCGGCCACTTGTTTTGGGCGATCTCGACGGCTCCCCCATCCTGGCATCGGAAACCTGTGCACTCGATATCATTGGCGCCCGTTTTGTGCGCGAGATCGAGAATGGCGAAATCGTCGTGATCACCAAGGATGGCATCGAAAGCCTGCATCCGTTTCCCAAGGTGCAGCCACGACCTTGCGTCTTTGAATACATCTACTTCTCCCGACCCGACAGCATTGTCGGTGGCCGGAGCGTTTATGAAGTCCGCAAGAACATGGGACGGCAGCTTGCGAAAGAATCGGTCTGCGAAGCGGATATGGTCATTCCGGTTCCCGATTCAGGCGTACCCGCCGCCATCGGTTTCGCACAGGAATCAGGGATCCCGTACGAGTTGGGCATCATCCGCAACCATTATGTGGGCCGAACGTTTATCGAACCGACCCAGCAGATCCGTGCGCTTGGCGTGAAGCTCAAACACAGCGCCAACCGTATGGCCATCAAGGGCAAGCGAATTGTCCTCATAGATGACAGCATTGTGCGCGGCACCACGTCCGTGAAGATCGTCGAGATGATGTATGATGCTGGCGCGAGCGAAGTGCATATGCGTATCGCCAGCCCGCCAATCACACACCCCGATTTCTATGGCATCGACACCCCCGACCAGCGCGCCTTACTGGCGGCAACTCATACTCTGGAAGAGATGAAAGAGTACATCGGTGTTTCATCACTCGCGTTTCTCAGCGTCGACGGTCTTTATCGCTCCATGGGCTTCGATGGTCGTGACGATTTGAACCCGCAGTTCACTGATCATTGCTTTACCGGCGACTATCCAACGCCACTCACGGACCAGCACGGCGAGACTGAACCAAGGCAGCTGTCCCTACTGGCGGAAGCCGGATAGAGAGCGAGAGGCCGCCCTCGAGCCAAATCATTCCTCTAGCATTGTAAGACGAATTTATGACCCGTTTACTCGACGATCGCATCGCCGTTGTTACAGGCGCGTCACGCGGCATCGGACGTGACACTGCAATAGCACTTGCGAAAGAAGGCGCCCATGTTGTCCTCATCGCCAGAACAGTAGGTGGTCTGGAAGAAGTTGATGACGAGATCCAGAGCCAGGGCGGGTCCGCCACGCTTGTACCACTGGATCTCCTCGACTATGAGGCAATTGACCGATTGGGAGCGAGCCTGTTCGAGCGTTGGGGCCGGCTTGATATTCTCGTCGGCAACGCGGGGATACTCGGCAAACTCATGCCGCTGGGTCACTTTGAGCCAAAACTTTGGGACCAGGTGATGGCTCTCAATGTCACCGTGAACTGGCGCCTTATCAGATCGCTTGATCCGCTGCTCAGAAGCGCCAAGGCAGGCCGTGCTCTTTTCATGACATCAGGCGCCGCTGTGAACTGTCGTGCCTATTGGGGACCCTATTCAGTCTCGAAGGCAGCACTGGATGCGCTGGTCAAAACATACGCTGCAGAAAACGCTACCACCAATGTTTGCATCAACCTTTTCAACCCGGGGCCGGTCGCCACCACCATGCGGGCACAGGCAATGCCGGGCGAGGACCCCAGCAAGTTGCCCACTCCCGCTCAAATCGCGGAGGCGGTCGTGCCGCTCGTAAGTGATGGTTGCAGTGAAAACGGCAGTTGCTTTGATTATGTCAGCGGAGAATTCGCTAAACGCTAGGATTCATCACGCTGCCAGGAATCCGGGTCATCGTTCAGCCACCAACGTTTGAGAATGAAAAGACGGCCATCACCCAAGGGGCCATCCGAGGTGTCGACTGCAATCAGTTCCGGCACAAGCTGGGGAAACTTCAACTCATCAAACTGGCATTCGATCCATTGAACGCGACCCAGTAGCCCGCTTCGATCCACCTGAAAGGTTATCCGGGTAAGACCGGTTTCGCTCTCCACTGACGTCGAAAGAACATCAATAGCGTCTGCGCCAACATTCATGCCGGCCGCAACGCTTGAGCACGTGGTGATGCGAACTTCCTCTCCATCGGAACACGCGGTCAGAAGGCCTGCTATCAAAAGACACGTGGCGACACGGTAACGCCGCACTGCGCGCCGCGTTACGCCCACATGAATTTTACAGGTTTCCTCCGCCATCCAACTTGAACTAGCGCAAATCCGCGCCCGCGTGAACTTCTCAATTCATACGTCGACAGATAGTTTTTCCGTACATGGAAGCAGAAAACCCAGCACCCGGGCCCTGCACTCGCCTAAGAGCGCACGTAGGGGTTTTCACCCTTGCGTAAATACACGCGGATAGGTGTGCCCCAGAGCTCAAAATCTTCCCGCAACGAGTTCACCAGATAACGCGTGTAGGACTCCGGCAATTGGTGAGCCTTTTGACTGAAGACCATGAAGGTCGGTGGCCTGGATTTTCCCTGGGTAATGTAGCGCAACCGCACGCGCCGGCCCTTGACTGCGGGCGGAGGATGACGCTCCAGCACACCCTCGAACCAACGATTGAGCGCGCCGGTCGATACGCGCTGGTTCCAGGTTTCGTAAATCTCAAAGATTGCGCGCATGAGTTTATCGAGCCCATGCCCTGACACGCCGGACGTTGTGATGATGGGAACGCCGCGGATTTGTGGCAATAGCCGACCCACCGCTTCGCGAATATTCGTTATGGCTTCCTGCTTGTGTGTGACCGTGTCCCATTTGTTTATCACCAGAACAGGCGCCCGCCCCTCCCGTGCAATGAGATCGATGATCTGAAGATCCTGTTTTTCCAACGGATTATCGGCGTCCATCATGACGACCACAACCTGGGCATACCGTATGGCGCGGAGAGCATCAGCAACTGAGAGCTTCTCGAGTTTCTGGGAAACACGTGAGCGTCGGCGCATGCCGGCAGTATCGTAAAGCTTCAGCGGATGACCGTTCCACTCAAGGTCGACTGCAATTGTATCGCGCGTAATTCCCGGTTCGGGACCCGTGAGCATGCGCTCATCGCCAAGCAACTTGTTGATCAACGTCGATTTACCGGCATTCGGTCTGCCGACGACGGCTACTTTTAACGGACCACCTTCTTCTTCATCTTTGGCGTCCTCTTCTGACCCTGTTTCCTCATACGCCCGCACCAACGGCAGCAGTGC
>JAJFHB010000166.1 GCA_021775795.1 Hyphomicrobiales bacterium
CAAAGTCGTGATGCGCTGGATGCCAATAGTACGGTGTGGGATGAAGTATCCGGGGGACTGGACGTGGTGACGCTGGGCAAGCGTGAAGTCAACAGCCGGGCCTATGTGAGTTGGTTCAATTTCCGCGGGCAGGATCAACAAAAAAAGGTTGGTGTTCTGTCAGGCGGTGAGCGCAACCGTGTCCATCTTGCCAAAGTGCTCAAATCCGGCGCGAATGTTCTGCTTCTCGATGAGCCCACGAATGACCTTGATGTCGATACGTTGCGGGCCCTTGAAGATGCCCTTGGCGATTTCGCCGGCTGTGCCGTTGTGATCAGCCACGATCGCTGGTTTCTTGACCGTATTGCCACGCACATTCTGGCGTTCGAAGGCGAAAGTCATGTTGAGTGGTTCGAGGGTAACTATGAGGACTATGAAGCGGACCGCAAGCGGCGGTTTGGAGAAGAGGCCGAACGACCCCGTCGCATCAAGTTCAAGCGCTTCAGTCGGAACTAAATCGTTTCCAATCTGCAGAGAAGCCCTCTGATGCGAAGCGCACCAAAGGGTTTGAACTAATTGTTGCGGGTGAGGAATTCTAAAAGTGCGGTCAGGTCGCCGTTGTTTTCGGTAATAACCGCGACGAACTCTGCGCGTTGCTGAATGGCAAGCCAGATGTCGTTCACACTGACATCAAACACCTTGAGGCCGTCGGCGGTGGAAATGACACGCCAGACGACCGGCAGTGAGCGGCCGCTCTCAAACCAGACTCGGCTTTCCACAAGTGTTTCGCGTTCATCACGTACGCGGGAACTCAGGACCTCAACGTCTCTGCCGGCAAGGTTTGAGCTGTGAATGACAAAAATGCGCGATATGTAGCCAGCCACCAAAGAGTAGTAGTTTTCGCGCACATCGTCTGTCAAAGACGACGCGTAGCGTCCAAGTGAGAATTCAGCGATCGTGGGAATGTCTGCATAAGTCTCAAGCAGGGCTTGATACTGAGCCTTTTTTTCATCGTCATCCACTTCAGCCTTGGCGACAAGAAGCAAGCTCCCAGCGATTGTCGCTATAAAGTCTTCTGCTGGAAGGAACAGCGGCAGAGGTGTCGAATTGGGCTCGAAAAGATTGTCGTCAGCCCGTTGGGCCAAGGCGTAGGGAGATGCAACTGTGACCCCGAGCAGCGCGGATGCCGTCAGCAATTTGCGGCGGCTGATGGTTTTTTGTTTCGTTTTGATCGGCTTCATACCTCGACCATTGTGATCCGGCCATGCAGGAGCAGCAAACCGACGCCGGTGCCCCGGTTGTAGCAAAAGGCGTCACATAATTGCAGCTGTAGACGTCAGGTATTGTTACGCAGATACGCTTGCATATCCGAAATGTTGCCGATTCCATTATTTCGAATGATTGAACTGAAGTTCGTTCTCGCCGTTCCGATCATGGAGACACCGCTGACGGTCACGTTGAACACCTTGTAGGAGCCACTGACGGAATACAACCTCCAACCCACGGTGATCGGAGACCGGCCATCCGCGAACTTGACGCGAGATGTAACGGTTTCGCCTGAACTGCGGGTTACTTCGAAGCTTTCTCCGGCAATTTCATCAAGGTATGTGATGAAGGCCTTGGCGATGTACTTCATGACAAGGCCCGCATAGGTGTTCTTAGCGGATGTGCCGCCGAGACTTTCCCACCAACCCGAATGTGATCCGAGAACATGATGGGCAATTTCCCATGTGGCTGCACGACTGTTCAACAAAGAAAGGAATTGGGATTTCTTGTTTGAACTCGATGAGCCCGAGTTCGCGATTGCCAGAATTCGCTCGCCTGTTGTCTGGACATAGGATTCAGCGGCTGTTGCAGCGAACGCTGTCGTCACTGGTAACCCAGCTGTAACCAGAACACCTGCGGCACCTGCCGTTCCAAGCAACAGTGACCGCCGCGTAGGGGTGCTTCGAAGATTTCTTCTTGTCATCTCTAAACCTGCTTCTTTATTGCTATCACGCTTGTCGTAACCGGTATCGGATGTGCCGCCTGTTTGGTTCGTCGCCGCATCCATCGGCACAGAATATACAGTAGGATGCGCTTCGTCTCAAATTAACTGTTTGCCATTTTCTGTGTGAAACGGGCATTTGAAGCCGATTGATACAAAGTTTTATTCGCACAAGTTGAACGACAAACGCGCCCTCTATCGGAAGGCGCGCTGTATTTGTTCATAAGCTCTGGCAATTTCGAGATTTGCGCGATTAGCGCAGGTCAGGAATGTCTGGCAGCTGCTCTTCAACAATCTCACCATTGTTGATCTCGGAAATACGATTCTGCCAGTACAGGTTCTTTAGAGAAGAATAGTAATCCGGCGAATTGTCCCGTACTCCGTCGAGCAGTTCGAGAGAGCTTTCCCGTGCCACAACAGCGTCTGCCAGTGTTGGCGACAGCGCCTCAATCGTTGATGCATCCCACAAAATCCATGTCCAGGGATTTGCAAGCACATCTACAGCACGGCCAACGAGATGGCGCGGCGTGGATGGGCCAAGCAGTGGTGCCACAATATACGGTCCTGGCGGTACGCCCCAACCTGCAAGGGTTTGGCCGAAGTCTTCCCTGCGGCGCTCCCAACCAGCTTCACCGGCGACATCCTGGATGCCCCCGAAACCTGCGAAACTGTTGATGAAAAAGCGCACTGCAGTTGTTTCAGCTTCCTTGATATCACCCTGCAGAATGTTATTCGCAAAGGTGATGGGGGACGTTGCGTTGTCCAATGCATTGGCAACACCAATACGCACCACAGGCGGCAGTACCGTGCGGTATGTAAGGGCCACCGGCCTGAACACGACCTGGTCCACGATATCGTTGAGACCAAAGATGATCCGGTTCACAGGTTCGATCGGATCGTCGAGCTCCTGTGGTTGAGGTGTGTAACGATCACCGCCCTCACCAGATGCGGGTTCGATCACCGCGAAATTGGTAGATTCTTCAGCCCGCACGTCGACCGTTGATACGGCACACAATGCGGAAGCCATGAGCACAAGCGCCATCCTCTTGAGGATGTCTCTCTGCTGCTTCTGACCGGTCCTTTTCAGGAGATCGCCTCCCATGATCGGAACACTCCTTGCTCCACCAAAATTACGAACCCTTGGTTCTTACGACCGCGGGAACATGTACCATATTGGTCAAATCTCGAATCGACAATAGCATTAACGCCTGTATGCCGATACTTTTCTTGCATGTGCCGGTTATTTTTCCGTTGAGCCGTTGCTGAAATGACACTTCGACCCTGAAACACGCCTAACCGGGTCTTAAAATATTCATTCTTGCACGACATATAACAATATGTTTATATCTAGATGTTATTGAACATGCTGGTAATGCGAGACTAAATTCACGCAAATTTCTGTTTGAGCATAAACCAAATGACATTGAGTCGTGAGCGGATTTTGACGAAATATGAGCGATCTAGACACTTTGCTGATGGGATTAAGAGCTGCAGGAGAGAGCACGCGGTTGCGCATTCTGTTCCTGGTGGCTCAAGGCGAGTTGAATGTCAAAGAACTCACGCAGATCCTGGGGCAAAGTCAGCCGCGGGTCAGCCGGCATCTCAAACTTCTCTGTGAAGCAGGTCTTCTGGAACGGTACCGGGAAGGCAGCTGGGTGCTTTTCAGAGTGTCGGCTGACGGTATTCCAGCGGCACTGCAACGTTTCATAGCAGACCTGGTGCCGGCAGAAGACCCGGCAATCAGCCGAGACCTTGGCCGGCTGGAAGCCATAAAAGAAGCCCGCGAGGAGAAAGCGGCCCGTTACTTCAAGGCCAGTGCTGCGGACTGGGACACCATTCGTTCACTGCACGTGGCGGAGGAAAGCGTTGAAGTGCGCATGCGTGAGCTGTTCGGCGGCGAACGGGCGCCGGTACTGCTGGACCTTGGAACCGGCACGGGCCGGATACTGGAGCTTTTCTCGGAGTGTGTGGACCAGGGCATTGGCGTTGATGCCAGCCCCGCCATGCTTGCAATCGCCCGCAATCGGCTTGAACGGGCCGGGCTTACACATTGTCAGGTCCGGCATGCGGACATTTTCCATCTTCCCTACAGCAATTCATCAATTGATGCGGTCACGATCCATCAGGTGCTGCACTTTCTCGATGAGCCAGCAAAGGCCATGGAAGAAGCTGCCCGGGTGCTAAAACCGGGAGGGCGGATCCTCATTGCGGATTTTGCACCACACGAACTCGAGTTTCTGCGCGAAAGCCATGCACACCGGCGCCTGGGCATAGAGGCGCAGCAAATGGAGGCGTGGCTCGAGCGGGCAGGGCTGATCTTGAAAAACCAGGAAGTATTGCCTCCTGGACCGGCCACGGCGGGTGAAGGGCTAACGGTATCAATCTGGCTTGCGGAAGTTCCCGCCCGGGCGGAACTCTCAAATCCAGCCCCCGGTGTTGCGGTAAAAGGAGTGGAGAATAAATGAAACCTATCTGGCATCACGCACCGGAGGGCTCACCGGCAACCGAAGACATATCGGTATCATTCGAATTCTTTCCACCCAAAGGCCCTGAAATGGAGAAAACCCTGTGGTCCTCCATCGCCAGCCTCGAGCGGGTCTGCCCGCAGTTTGTTTCTGTCACTTATGGCGCCGGTGGCACAACCCGGGAGCGGACGCGGGATACGGTTCGGCGCGTGCTAAAGGAAACCTCGCTGAGTGCGGCCTCGCATCTGACCTGTGTTGCAGCATCACGTGATGAGGTTGACACTGTGGCGCGCGAATTTCTCAATGATGGTATTCGCCATATCGTTGCCTTGCGGGGCGACCCGCCAAACGGGGTAGGTTCAGAATATCAACCCCACGCGAACGGTTATGCAAACGCAGCAGAACTCGTAGGCGGTTTGAAACAGATCGCTGATTTTGAGATATCAGTTGCGGCTTATCCGGAGAAGCACCCGGAATCTGCAGATCATGAGACCGATCTTGCGATGCTTGCTGCGAAGGCTGAAAATGGTGCGACGCGCGCCATCACTCAGTTCTTTTTCGATAGTTCGACGTATTTTAGGTATCTCGATCGCGTACGGGCACGGGGCATCAACATCCCGATTGTGCCAGGCATCTTGCCGGTGACGAACTTTGCCCGCGTCGCAGAGTTTGCAGGCAAATGCGGGGCTCATATACCTGCATCGTTTGCGCGCCGTTTCGAAGGGCTGGAGAATGACCCGGAAGCTGCAAGACTTGTTGCTGCCGCCGTCGCTGCGGAACAGGTTATAGAGTTGCGGGAGCAAGGTGTCCGACAATTCCATTTCTATACGCTCAACCGGGCAGAGCTTGTCTACGCCATAAGCCGCCTGTTGGGACTTGGCGTGCCCGCCGAACGGGCAGCGGCATAGATCGGCTTTCCAATAAAAGACGCGGAGACACAGCGTGAACGATACGGTTGATGTGGCGCGCGTGCGTGCAGATACGCCGGCGGTGAGCAACATTGTTCATTTGAACAATGCGGGGGCCGGTTTGATGCCGATGCCCGTGCTGGACGCCGTTAAGCAGCACCTTGATCTTGAAGTGACCTCCGGAGGTTACGAAGCTGCGAGGATGCAAGCTGGGGCTCATGATGGGGTCTATGCTTCACTTGCCCGGCTGATCGGCGCGGATGCAGACGAGATTGCTCTTCTGGAAAATGCCACTGACGCCTGGCAGCGGGCATTTTATGCCATACCTTTCGCCTCGGGCGACCGCATTCTCACAGTGCGTGCAGAATATGCAGCAAACTATGTTGCCTTTCTGCAGATGGCGCAGCGAACCGGATGTAGCATCGAAGTGATTCCAGACGACAGCTCAGGTGCTACGGATGTCGAAGCTCTAGCACGGATGATTGATGGCCGGGTGAAACTGATCGCGGTGACGTGGATTCCGACCAACGGTGGACTAATGAATCCCGCAGCGGAAATCGGCAGGATCGCCAGGGCAAACGGCATTCCTTATCTGCTCGATGCCTGTCAGGCCGTTGGCCAGTTACCGGTCAATGTTGATGAGCTTGGATGTGATTTTCTTTCTGCCACCGGCCGCAAGTTTCTGCGCGGGCCACGGGGCACGGGCTTTCTTTATGTGCGCCGGACGCAGCTTGCCGGAATGGAGCCTGCCTGGATCGATCACTTCGGCGCGCCGTGGACTGCCCCTGGTACTTATGAGTTGCGTTCTGACGCACGCCGGTTTGAGACCTGGGAAAGTTCGATCGCCCTTCACCTCGGGCTCGGCGCTGCAGCGGAATATGCATTGGACATTGGGTTGGACGCGATTGCGGCCCGGGCTTTCGCCCTTGCAGATCATCTGCGATCCGAACTGGCCAAGCTGCCCGACGTTGAGATGCGGGATGCGGGTGATGTGCAATGTGCGATTGTGAGCTTCTCTAACAAAAATCGCAGGGCAGACGAACTGGCGCGGTATCTTGGGACCCGGGCGATAAATGTGAGCGTGTCAATCCCGTCCAGCACTCTTCTTGATGCAGAAGCGCGCGGACTGCCGCCGCTCGTGCGGGTGTCGCCACACTATTACAACACCCAAGACGAAATCGATGCGCTTGTCGCAGCGCTTCGTGAGTTCAAATGAGTGACGGGTAAAAAAAACGGTCGCCCGCTAGGGGGAAACGGGCGACCAACGACTCATTGGCAATGTTGTAAAAGGGAATCGAGGAACCAATTGGTCTCAGAAGCCCGTGGATCGAACTAAACACATCTCACAAACTCAAACTGCGGCCAGGATATCAGCTTGCAGTTCGTTCGATGCCGTACCAAATTGGTCCCTGTTCCTTGAACTAATAATAATACAGAACAAACAAAATGGGTAGTGAAATTCGTGTTGCGCTGCAGCAAGCTGGCTTTCAGGGCTGGTTTTCGAAGGTGTCGGGCGAGCAAACAGAATGTGATTATCTCACGGCATCTTTGCAATCGATGCAATTTGGCCAAGTACACTTGCAGAATAGCGGCGAGATGTGGCCGTTCCGGCCATTGCCTATTTCTATTCAACTGCACGTGTAAGGAATGGTTGTAAAGAATTGAAAGTGAAGGCACTTCCATCGAGCGCTTCTGTTTGATTGCCTTTCATCCTGCAGGATCGACAGTGGCTCGCATCGGCCTATGCGAGTGAAGGGCACTTTGGGCCATTTTCCGGCAGGTTCGTGAAGCAGCCAGGGGCCGTTTGTTCATGCCATCTGTCACTTTCACTTTCCGCGCCACACTTGTCTGTACTATTTGCAAAATTGAAAAGCAGCGGTTCCAACCCTGAAGACAATGGTTTAGTCTGGCAGCACGATGAAGAAGTTTCTGGCAAAGTTGTTCGGTGTTTCAGGTGCTGTGGGCGGGCAAGGTGCCCGTGGCGCAGGTATCAATTACAAAGGCTGCACCATCTATCCCTGGGTTCGCGAAGAGGGTGGTCAATGGCGGATTGCCGGTGTCATTTCCAAGCAGCTCGGCGATGAAACGCTCGAACACAACTTTATCCGTGCCGACCTTTTGACGTCTCGCGATGAGGCTGAGGCGTTTGCGGTGCGCAAGGGCAAGCAGATCCTTGATGAACGAGGCGACCGGATCTTCGAAAACGCCGGGCAGGCCAAACACGGCTAAGCCAGTATCTGCGGCGAATTCACGAACCCCAACCCCCGAATACCCGCATTACCTGCGAAAACACGAATAGGGCGCCGATGGCGATTGCGCCCCACTTCATCACATCTCGCACATCAATGTGTCCGGTGCGAAAGTGGATCATAATGTCCTGATCCGGTATCGCAAACAGTGAGTAGCCCGCCTTGAACATGCCGATGCGAAACTGATTGTCTGTCTGAAGCGGATGCATGGTTGAACTGTAGCCCAACATGCCACGGGCGCGTTCTTCTATGGTGCCGCTGACAGGTCCGCCGTTTTCCGCTGCGGCCACAAAGATAACATCGCGGGAAAAGCCCGAATGAAACGGCCACAAAATGCGTTTCCGCTGTCCGGCACTGACCTTCACTTCGCGCATATGATTGTTCCTGTGATTGCGGCTGGTTATCCGTGAACTGTCTGATAGCGGCAATGAAGCTCAAACGCCCAAAGTTCGAGCGGTTTTCTGTATCTTTGCCCAGGCGTTGTCGATGTGATGTTGCTCCGTGCCGGTTTGTCCGATTGAAAAGCGGATCGTGTAACGCCCGCGCACGCGGTTCTGGGTCAGGTACAGTTCACCGCTGTCATTCAGTGTTTCGAGCAACTGCATATTCATGTCATCGAGCTGTGTTTCATCCTCGATTCCTGATGGATGATAGCGGAACGAGAAGAGGGCGAGCCTGAGCGGTGAAATGATTTCAAAATCCGCTTCTGCCTGTACCGCGGCGTAAAGACCCTCGGCAAGCTTGATGTGTTTGCGGATGATGTCCTGGAGCCCGGAGACACCGTAGCTGCGGATGACGAACCAGAGTTTGAGGGCACGGAAGCGGCGCCCCAAAGGCACGCTCCAGTTCTGATAGTCTATGACGGCATCTGCCTCGCGTGATTTCAGGAATTCCGGAACCAGCGACAGCGTACGTTCAAGCGCCTGAGGATCGCGCACATAGAAGGCTGTGCAGTCAAAGTTGGTGAAGAGCCATTTGTGCGGGTTAAAGACGAAGCTGTCAGCCAGCTCTACCCCGTCAATCATGTCACGTGTTTCGGGAAGGATGAGGGCACTGCCGGCCCAGGCCGCATCCACGTGCAGCCAGATGTCGTGTTTGCGGGCAACCTCGCCAATGGCTCGCAGCGGGTCAACGGCGCCGGTGCCCGTGCCACCGATACAAGCGGTAATGCAAGCGGGAGTGAAGCCATCGGCAATGTCCTGTTCGATTGCCTTTTCAAGGAGATCAACGCGCATGGCAAAATCATCATCGGAGGCGATCTTGCGCAGGCAGTCGCGGCCGTAGCCGGCAACCTTCATGGTTTTTTCGATGGACGAGTGGGCTTCTTCGGAAACGTAAACCACAGGTGTGATGCCTGCAGCGCCCAGTTGGGCCAGGCCCTCATCGTTGGCACGCCAGCCGGTCGCTTTCTCCCGGGCCACGAGCAGGGCGGCAAGCGTGGAGCTTGTGGCGCTGTCCTGAATGACGCCGTGAAGGTCAGTGGGCAGGCCTAACATGTCGCGGAGCCATTCCATCATCCGGGTTTCCATTTCGGTGCCCGCAGGCGAGGTTTGCCACAGCATGCACTGGGCGGCCAGGGTCGACGTCAGCATTTCAGCGAGCACCGACGGCGGACTTGAATTGGCGGGGAAATAAGCAAAGAACGAGGGGTGCTGCCAATGGGTGATGCCCGGCAGCACATCGCGTTTGAAATCTGCAAAGATGTCCGCCATGGATTCGGGCATTTCGGGCGCTGTCTCTGGCAGCCTGCCGTAAATCTCGCCGGGCCTGGCTTGTGAACGGACCGGGTATTGTTCAACCGAGCCCAGGTAATCGGCCATCCAGTCAACCATCTCATGAGCATGTTTGCGGAATTCTTCAGGAGACATGTGGGCAGCTTTCGTTCGAATGAGATTGCCCCGGATCCGGTGTGACGATCATAATGTCAAACCAGCAAGCCGGTTGCGGGGCTCGTTGTGCCGGCTGGGTTGTTATTTGCAGAAGCAGGCGGATGGGTCAAATGAAGACGGGGAAGGCGTGAGAGATGAACGCAGACATTCAAGATGAGTTTGACTTCATCATCGTTGGTGCAGGTTCTGCCGGCTGCGTGCTCGCAAACCGTTTGAGTGCTGACCCGGCCTGCTCCGTGCTTTTGCTGGAGGCGGGCGGTTCGGACGATGCCGAAGCGGTTCGTATTCCAGCTGTCTTCGGAAGCCTCATCAACACGCGATTTGATTGGGGTTTTCGTACGGTCCCCCAAACAGAGCTGAACAATCGCCAGCTCTACTGGCCACGGGGGCGTGGATTGGGAGGCACCAGCTCCATCAATTACATGATCTACCTGCGCGGCCATGAGAGCGACTTTGATCATTGGCGCCAGCTTGGCTGTAACGGTTGGTCGTATGAAGACGTGCTGCCCTATTTCAAAGCATCGGAGCATAATGAGATCTTTACCGATGACGCCCATGGGATGGATGGGCCGCTGAACGTCACAAATCAGTCTGAGCGGCATCCGTTGACGGGGTTGTTCATGGCAGCGGCCAATGAAATTGGTATCCCCCGCAACGAAGACTTCAACACGGGCGATGTTGATGGGTACGGGTATTTTCAAGCGACGATGAAAGACAACGCACGCTGCAGTGCCGCGGACGCCTACCTCAAGCCGGTGTATGACCGGCCAAATCTTACGGTTGTGACCGGTGCCCTGATGCTTCATCTGGAAGTTAAGGGATCACGCGCAACGGGCATAAATTACTTGCATAATGGTCGGGCAAAACAGGTGCGCTCAGGGCAGGAAATTATACTATCGTCAGGCGCTGTCGGGTCACCGCACATCTTACTGCTGTCTGGCATTGGGCCTGCAGAACACCTGCAAAACGCAGGCGTGGACGTGGTGAATGATCTTCCAGGGGTTGGCGAAAATCTGCAGGATCATTTTCACTATCGCTCACGCATGGAGATCACCGAACCGCTGACGTTGCATGGACGGACGGCCGATGATGTTGCCGCCCTGAAGCAACGCTACCATGCAGGCGAGGGTGGTCCGCTCACCACCAACCATTATGAAGCAGGTGTCTTTTTGCGCAGCAACCAGGCGGTTGCCTGTCCGGATATTGAGCTTTTGATGATCCCATTTTTCATCTCCCTGTCCGCCCCCGAACTGGCCCCGCCCGACCGGCACGGGCTCACGATATCCGGGTTTCCGACGCGGCCGGCAAGCCGCGGCACGATCCGGCTTAGCAGCGCCGATCCTCTGGACCGGCCATTGATTGATCCGCGCTATTTTTCTGAGCCAGCGGATCTTGCTCTGACCATGGAAATTGCCCGGCGCTCTGAAGAAATCATGCAGGCAAGCGCTTTTGATGCGGTGCGGGGCCCGCAGATTTCACCGCCGCCCGGCTGCAGCGATAGTGATCTGATCGCGGACATCCGCGCCATCTCGTCAACCTCTTTCCATCCGGTGGGAACCTGCAAGATGGGCGTGGATGATATGGCCGTGGTGGATCCTCAATTGCGGGTGCGCGGCCTGGAGGGGCTGCGTGTGGTGGACGCCTCAATCATGCCCACCATGGTCACAGGGCATCTCAACGCCCCGACCATAATGATCGCTGAAAAGGCTGCAGCCATGATGCGGGCCTAGGGCGCGTTTTGGGTGTCCGTGCATTGGGGTTTCCGGTTGGAAGGATGAATTAATGAGTGATGCCACAACTCCCGCTGTCGATCTGGAGCAAGCCGAAGAGCAGGTTGATCTTCCGCCGATCGGGTCGCGCGAACGTTACGATGCACTGATGCAGGTGCTGCGCAACCGGGTGACCGTGCGGAAATTTGATGAAACGTTTGCCGTTCCAGACGAGCATTATGACCTCATTCTGGAGGCTGCGCGCCATGCCCCATCGGGCGCCAACTCGCAGCCCTGGCACTATGTGGTGGTGCGGGATGTAACTATCAAACAACGGATCACGGACTATTTCGTCGAGGAGCAGCGATTTCGTGCAAAGGCCAAGATGAAGTTTCCCACGCCTGACTATCGCGGGCTGGCGACGGCGCCCGGGTTTATTGTAGTTTGTTCAGATATGCGATGGGTCAATGCTTTTCCGGTTCTCAATGACGGCTCTGATCTTGATCGCATGTATAAGGAAAATGCCGAGCGCATTTTGCTGCAATCTGTTGCGGCCTCCACCATGTCCGCGCACCTGGCGGCCGCTGCCCTTGGCTACAATGTCTGGTGGGTAACAGCGATTGGTCAGGAAAACGCCCAAAAAGCGATGAAACCGCTTCTGGGCATTCCCGATGAGATCTCCGTGCTCGACATCTTCCTTTTCGGACCACCGGCGCAAAAGCCTTACAAACGCTGGCACAAGCCACTTGATGAAATTGTCAATCGGGACTGCTTTGAGCCTGAGCATTTCATGAGTGATGATGAGCTTGATGACTGGATTAAAAACCGCTGTCATCGGGTGATGTACAAGGATGCCTCAAAGGTAGACTGAGGTTGTCGCCTAGATGTCTTCACCCCGCTGCAGCAGTTCATCGAGCAACTGGCGCCGTAATATCTCCCCACTGTCACCGCCGCCAAAACTCAGCAGACCTGAACTGAACGTGGTGCCGAAGGTGAGAACAAGGTTCACCGTCTGGCCGATGCCGGTGATGAACTGGCGGTCATGTAGCGCTGCAAGCGGGTGAATGTAGGTTGCCCACAGAACATCGCGGGCGATGGCATAGCGGGCATCAAGGGTAGTGTCGAAGTTTGCCTGCATGATGCGGAGGAGGCCTTCCTGGGTCAGGTCGGCAGCAGCTACAATCCCTGCGACGACGCGCATACGGTCATTGCCTTCATCTGTAATGACGATGACTTCCACTTCTTCGATTGAGAGTGTCCACATGGCCTCATTGATACGTTGGGCATTTTCGTCAAGCCGGAAAATGATCTCTTCCATGCGGGCAAGCGTCATGTTGCCTTCGACGCTGATCTCGCCAGGGTCTGCCTCATTGAGTTCAGTGTCGGGCTGTTCGATGTTGGTGTCCGGATCTTCCGGGGCGCTGTTTTCCTGAGCGGTTGCAAGGTAAGCGAAACTGCCAAAGGCGATGATTGAAGCTACCGAG
>JAJFHB010000167.1 GCA_021775795.1 Hyphomicrobiales bacterium
CCATACGGGCCTCGAAGATAAAGCGGCCATCAGGCGTCATGTGTGCAAGGTCGCCAGAACGCACAAACCCATCACCTCCAATCGCCGATTTGGTGGCTTCCGGATTTCCAAAATACTCTGAAAATCTGCTCGGTCCCTTGATGTAGAGTTCGCCGGAGGCTCCGGGCGGCAAAAGAGATCCGTTCGCTGGATCTCGTATTTCCGCATGGGCACCGGGAGACGTGAGGCGTCCGCCGGCAAGGGCTCGCTTCTCACACGGCAGGTCGTCTGGTTGACGGGCAAAAAGCGCCTGCACTTCACTCATGCCGTAAAGGCCTGCCAGCTTGAGGCCTTGCTGCTCTGCATCTCTGGCAAATTCAATAGCGTCTGCAATGCCGAAAGACGCGAAACCGCAGCATTCAACTGACCTGAAGGTTTCCGGGCCTGCTGCAGCGAGCAACATGGCAAACATTTCATCGGTGCCGTTAAAGCCGGTGATGCGATGCCGCGCAATCAGTTCAGCGGCATGGCAGGCGTCGAACTTTGGCAGGATGACAGATGTTGTTCCCGCCGCGAGTACTGCAAGCGCCTGGGCCAGTCCGAAGGTGCCGCACAAGGGCAACGCCTGCAGAAGTGCTGTTTCAGATTGCGCATAGCCAAAGGCGTGAGCAACGTCTTGTGCGTGGCGGGTCAGAGAAAGTTGGTCGTGAACAACAAACTTCGGTTTGCTGGTGGTGCCTGATGTCGTGAACATGATGGCCGCATTGCCGGGAGCAGCGGCATCTACGGGTGACGCTACTGTCATCAGGTCGTGGATTGAAGTGCTCCGCGGCGTCCCCGTTGAGGAACCGGTCGTGATCAGCAGATCCGGCAGCAAGTCAGGGGAAATTTCATCCAGCACTTTGCTGTAATCCGTGCGGCTGTCAGAGGCGGCGTAGACAAGGGCCCGGGCGCTGGTCCGTGCCAGGATGTCTGATATTTCGGCAGCCCGGAATCTGGTGTTGATGCAAACAGCCGTGGCGCCGATGCGGCTAAGGGCCAGCAACGATACGATCCAGATGTAGGTGTTCGGCAGCCACAGACCTACCCGGTCGCCGTACGCGATACCGTGTTGCGTAAAGCCAAACGCAAGCCGCATTGATTGCCCGGCAAGGTCTGAATACGAGAGGATTTGTTCGCCATCGACAAGGGCCGGTTTGCCGCCTGTGATTGCGGCCTGCCTGTCGATCAGTTCGGCAAGTGTTGAGGGTGGGTCGGGATCAGTCATGACTCTGGATTGCTCATGGCTCTGGATCGCTTATGGCTCAAGACCAGCCTTGTCTACGGGTTTCTTCCTGCCTGGCAGCTTCAGTTCTTTGATTGAAAATGAAAAGGGCGCGGGAATAATCCCGCGCCCAAATTCTCATTGTATCTCGAAGTGAGATCAGGCCTGGATAGCGAACTCGTTGCCGAATTCGTAGCGCGTCGGGTGCGCCGGCCCACGGATCACCTTCTTGTCGTAGGCGGTGAAAATGGACTGCCAGAACGGCTGCACAATCGGACCTTCTTCCTGCATGATTACTTCAAGCTGGCCGACAAGTTCACGACGGGCGTCGACATCAAGAGTGCCTTCCGCCTGTGTCAGGATGCTGTCAAACTCAGGATTGCTGTAACCTGACTCGTTCCACGGCACACCTGAACGGTAGGCAAGAGCGAGAACCATAAAGCCGAGAGGGCGGTGCGCCCAGGGTGTGAAACCCAAGGGAACCTTATCCCAGTTTTCCCAGTACTTGGCTGAAGGCTGCAGTCCCACGCGGGCGGTAATGCCGGCCTGTGCAAGCTGTGAAACCATGGTTTCGACCGCTGTCAGTTCCCAGGTCGGGTCCTTTTTGCAGGCAACTTCGCCAATGTCGATACCATCAGGATATCCGGCTTCAGCAAGCAGTGCTTTGGCCCCTTCAATATCCTGGGTCATCAGCGGCAGTTCTTTGTAGGACGGATGGATCGGGCACACATGGTGGTGCTCGGCGATGACGCCAAGATTTTCATGTGCAAAGTTCAATACCGCAGCCTGGTCAATGGCCAGACGAATGGCTTTGCGAACCCGTGCATCCTGGAATACCGGCTGGTCAAGACGCATGCGCATCACAGCCGTTGCAGCGGTTGCTGCTTCATAGATCTGAATGTGATCCATGTCCTGCATGATCGGAAGCTGTTCTGTGTTGCCTGTATAAATGGCATCAATCTGCTTCGACTGAAGTGCTGCCACTTCTGCTGCAGGGTTGTCGCCAAGGTCAACAAACTCAAGCTCATCAAGGTAAGGACCATCGTCCCAATAGTCGTCGCGTGCCTTGAGCACGGCGCGGCTGTTGAGCTCATACTCGACCAGATCGAAAGCACCGGTACCGTTGGAGCCAACACCAAATGTGCCACCTTCCGCGGGATCCAGAATCGCCAGTGGGTAATGGAACAAGTGTTCCGGAACAGCGACTTGCGGCTCTTTCAGGTTGAGGCGCAGGGTCCGCTCATCGACAACTTCAATGGCATTGTCGGCCCACAGACGTGTCGACAGCTTTGCGTTACCGTCATCATCTGTTTCACCGGTTTCAAATTCTTCCAGCATGTAGCCCTTCATGAGGCCGAGCACGGAGGAACCGGTTGCAGGCTCGAGAACACGATTGATGTTCCAGGCAGCGTCTTCTGCAGTGAACTGGCGACCATCGTGCCATTTCACATCGCGCATGGTGAATTCCCATGTGCGAAGATCATCAGAGGCAGACCAGCTTTCGGCAAGTGCCGGGCGGGTGATGTTATCTGCATGGGTTTTGGTCAGATAATCGCCTACCTGACGGAAAATGTTGGAATCATAGATCCAGGAAAAGGTATGGGGATCGTCGATCTTCGGGCAGCGCATGGAGATGCGAAGCCGTCCACCCATGGGTTTTTCCGCAGCCTTTGCCGGTGTGGCAAAGGGCTGGCCTGTGATCTTGCCCGCCCACATGTAAGCAGCAGTTGCTGACATGCCGAGTAATGTTGTGTAACGGATAAACTCACGGCGGTCGATCAGACCATCCGTAAGCTGTTTTTTAAGCTTAGGGATCCAGAGATTTTCTCTTTCTGACATGCTTTACCTCCCACATGCATTTTGAGATTGAAGTCGTAGTCCGTATTCGCTCTGTGTCTTGGAAACACAGTTCGTTGCAGTTTATGCGGCCAAGCGTAGCATAAATTGCCAGATACGCCACTCTCTGGCATTTCACGACTATTTAATCAGATTCAGCAGCGTTGAATCTCTGTTCAGTGGAGACCTCAACAGAGCGGCGGAATTTGGGCGGCCATTGCAGGAAACTGCAGTAACATCGCGGCACGATCTTTACCGCCTGTTCGCGGAAATGGAGGCCGGGGTATGAGCCAAGCATTCGATACTCTTCTGTCACCCATTCAGTTGCGCCATAAGCAGCTCGCGTGTCGCGTCGTCTTTGGGCCGCACACGGTCAACATGAGCCAGGAAGGCCTGCCGGGTGACCGGCACTTTGGATATTATCGGGAAAGGGCGAGGGGTGGTGCTGCCATGATCGTCGTGGAGCCTGTCCCTGCTCACCGTACAGGCGTTCTCATCCGCGGTAACTTCCTTGCTGAAACCGATGAGGTGATCCCGCACTTCAGGCGCATTACCGATGAATGCCATAGCCATGGCACGGCCATGATTCAACAGATCTATCATGTGGGTGGACATGGTGATCAGGATAACTCCTGGGAACCCTACTGGTCGCCCTCAGGTGTGCCTTCGATGCATGACCCATGGGGCAGTCACGCGGTTACAGAAGCAGAGATTGAAGAGCTTATTGAAGCCTTTGTTGCTGCTGCGCGGCGCAGCAAGGATGCCGGTTTTGACGGCGTTGAATTCTACGCGGCCTACAACAGTCTGACCGACCAGTTCTGGTCGCCGATTACCAACAAACGAAGCGACCGCTGGGGTGGCAGCCTTGAAAACCGGCTACGCTTCGCGGTTACAACTCTTGAGCGCATGCGCAAGATGGCAGGTGACGATTTCATCATCGGCATGACGGTCTCAGGCGCCGAACCGGTTCCCGGTGGCCTGTCGCTCGGTGACAAGCAGGAAATCCTTTCGCACCTGGATCAGCGCGGCCTGATGGATTACGTGTCCTGCGGCACCGGCAGCTACCTGCATGATTCCTCCAAAATTGTTCCCAGCTTCCATCATGAGATGAAGCTCGGGGCCACGGACGCCTCGGCCTACAAGCAGGTTCTGAAAAATGCGCTTGTGACTGCAGAATCGCGGATCAAGACGCCGCAGAATGCAGAAGAGATCCTCTCTGAGGGTCAATCCGATCTCGTCAGCATAGTGCGCGGCCAGATTGCTGACCCTAATTGGGTGTCGAAGACCCGGGAAGAGCGGATCGAAGACATACGGCCGTGTATCTCCTGCAACCAGGTGTGCATCGGGCGTCGCATGCGTGATTACTGGGCAAGCTGTCTCGTCAACCCATCGGTGGCGCGGGAACATGAATGGGGCGGTGATGTATCCGCACCTACTGTTGAGCCCAAGGATGTATTGATCGTGGGTGGCGGGCCGGCGGGGCTGGAAGCTGCGCGTGTTGCAGCAGAACGCGGCCACAGGGTGCGGCTCGTGGAGCGTACGAATGAACTGGGGGGTCAGTTTCGCCTGGCGGCTGGTCAGCCTGAGCGCGGCGAGATTGGTGGCCTGCTCAACTGGTACCAGGGACAGTTGGAGAAGCTGCAGGTGAAAGTCGATCTGCGGACAGAGTTGTCCGCTGATGATATTCGTCAATCAGGTGCCCAGTCCGTGGTGCTGTGCACCGGGTCACAACCCTCCCGCAATGGTTTCCAACGCGTCTATCCGCATGTGGATGTACTTCCCGGTGCCGATCAGGACAATGTCTGCACCGTGCACGATGTGCTGGACGGTTCTGTCGTGCCAGGGACGAACGTGTTGTTGCTGGATGACATTGACGGCTGGTGGCCGGCATCGGGCACAGCCCTGCATCTGGCGCAACAACGGCACATGGTGACCATTGTGACGGCCTCTGAGAAAGCTGCAGCCAAGCTTGACGCCAGCATGACCGGTGACACAACGCGGGAACGGTTCATCCGCTTTGGCGTTGAGACAGTGCTGGCAACGGCGCTGGCATCATGGAACGACAATGTTGCAACACTCGTCAATCTCTATACAGGTGACGAGGAGAAAAGGGAGTTTGACACTCTGGTACTGGCGACGACCAACACGCCTGATGATCATCTGACGCAATCACTTCGTGATGGCGAACTTGATGTTCACACGATCGGCGATGCGATGGCTGCGCGAACCGCTCATATGGCGATCTTCGAGGCCCGCAAGCTGGCGCGCACCTTGTGATGCGCTTGTGAGCAGCACACCCCAGGATATGGAAACCGGAACGACGGCGGTTCCCCGCCGGGGATTCGCCATGGCGCTTATGGTGATCAGTTCGGTTGGCATAAGTTTTGGCGGGCTGCTTTTGCGCTCCATGGAAGGGGCTGATGCCTGGCAGATCAACTTCTACCGGTCGCTGGCGATTGCCGGCGCTGTGCTGATTATTCTGGTCTTTCAATACCGCAGAAACACCGTTCAGCAGATTGTCCGGATTGGTGTACCCGGCTTGTGGGCAAGCGCTCTGCTCGCCACGGCAGGCGTTGCCTTTCTGCAGGCCATCACCAATACGACTGTTGCCAACACATTGTTCACCTTGAGCTCCATTCCGTTCATCACCGCAGCCCTTGCCTGGGTTTTCCTGAGAGAAAGTCTCACGCGGGCAACCCTCGTCACCATGATATTTGCCGCGATCGGGGTTGCTATAATGATGGTGGAAGGTTTTGGAATTGGCTCCATGTACGGCAATGGCATGGCCTTTGTGACGGCGCTGGGGTTTGCCTCATTTGCGGTCATCGTGCGGCGGAACCGTCAGGTCGACATGCTGCCGACGTTGATGCTGTCTGGCGTGCTGACTGCCCTTGTTGCCCTGTCTGTGCAGTGGCGCGACCTTGGCATATCGTTCCATGACCTTGCGCTATGCATCGTCTGGGGTGGCGTAATGTCGGGAATTGGCAATTCACTCTTCATCATCGCATCCCGGCATCTGGTTGCAGCCGAGCTGACATTGTTCATGCTTTTGGAGTTTGCGCTGGGGCCCCTCTGGGTCTGGCTCGTTATCAACGAGGTACCGACCGCATGGACTCTTGCCGGGGGTGTCCTCGTCATTACCGCGGTTACGGTGAGGGCGTTGATGGAGATGCGCCGGACTGCACCAAAATTAAGGCGTGGTCGACCAAGCCCGATGTGATTGCGCAATCGGTATGTTTCGTGTAAACGCTTGCTGAACGATTGTTCAATAAGGGTTTATGCCATGAGCAGCCGGGATCCCCGCTACGACATTTTGTTTGAGCCTGTGGCGATAGGGCCCGTCATGGCACCGAATCGCTTCTATCAGACGCCCCATGCCACGGGCATGGGTTATGCAAAGCCACAGGCTTCGGCAGCCCTGCGGGGTATGAAAGCCGAAGGCGGCTGGGGCGTGGTGTGCACGGAATATTGTTCCATTCATCCAAGCTCTGAAGACAGTCCCTACGCCTTTGCAACGCTGTGGGACGATGATGACGTGCATGCACTTAGGGCTACGGCGGATGCAATTCACGCCCACGGCAGTCTTGCAGGGATTGAACTCTGGCATGGCGGAGCGCATGCGCTGAACCGGTTGACCCGGGAGCCGGCCCTTGCCCCCTCGGCACGTTCGCATTGCCATGTGCAGCCGGCTCAGGCGCGCGCCATGGACCGGCATGACATCGCCGAGCTTCGCCGTTGGCAGCGCGATGCCGCATTGCGTGCAAAACGGGCAGGCTTCGACATTGTTTATGTCTATGCGGGCCATGATTACCTGCCGTTCCAGTTTCTCTCACGTTTGAGCAACCGGCGAACAGATGAATATGGCGGTAGTCTTGAAAACCGTGTGCGTCTCCTGCGAGAAATGATCGAGGACACAAAGGAAGCCGTGGGCGCAGACTGCGCCGTTGCCGTGCGCCTGGGCGTTGACGAGTTGCTGGGGCCGGAGGGTATTACTTCTGAGGGAGAGGGGCGGGACATTGTGGAGATGCTGGCTGAATTGCCTGATCTCTGGGACGTCAATCTTGCTGGTGATCTTGGTAATGATTCTACGAGCGCGCGCTTGTCAGATGAAGGCTTTCAGGAAGACTATGTTTCCTTTGTCAAATCCGTGACGTCCAAGCCGGTTGTTAGTGTCGGGCGTTTTACGTCGCCTGAGCGTATGGTGAGCCAGATCCGGCGCGGCATTCAGGATTTCATTGGTGCGGCGCGGCCATCCATCGCCGATCC
>JAJFHB010000168.1 GCA_021775795.1 Hyphomicrobiales bacterium
CAGATAACGCGCTCCGCATAACCGATAAAATGCCGGCGAACTTTCTGAATCTCGGCCTCATCACAGCGATGTTTCCGAACGCACACGTCATTCATTGTATTCGCAATCCGTTGGACACCTGCTTGTCGTGTTATTTCCAGAATTTCTCAGAGGCTCTTCCATTTACAAACCGCTTGGACTGGCTGGGGCAATACTACAACGGCTATCAGATGCTTATGGAACATTGGGAGAAAGTGCTTCCCCGAAAACCCCACATCGTTGCCTACGAGACACTGGTTGCCGATACAGAAACTGAGACGCGAAAACTGATCGCCTTTCTCGGGCTCGACTGGGACCCCGCATGTCTGGATTTTAGTCAATCGGAACGCATGGTCAGCACTGCAAGCGTATGGCAGGCGCGCCAACCCATTTACTCCAGTTCAATTGGGTTTTGGAAGAACTACGAGCAACACATAGGACCGCTGCAACTGGCCCTGCAAAATGAAGCCGTTTAAGGCATCAATACAGTGGCGCCGGTGGTCCGCCGTCCTTCGAGATCTTCATGCGCTTTGGATGCATCCCCAAGAGCGTAGCGCTGGTTGACGGTGATTGAGACTCTCCCAGAGCCAACCATGTCAATGAGGTCTCCAGCGGTCTCGGCCAGATCTGCATCACTGGCGACGTAAGTCATGAGCGTTGGCCGCGTGACATAAAGAGAACCTTTGCCAGCAAGCACGCCGAGATCAAAATTGGTAATCGGACCAGATGCGTTGCCAAATGTCACAAAAAGCCCACGTGGCTGGAGACTGTTGAGCGAGGCCTCGGCAGTCGCCTGGCCAACCGAATCATAGACCACCGGAACCCCCGCGCCTGAGGTTATCTCCCGAACCCTGGCTGCCACATCTTCTTCCTGATAGTTGATCGTGTGATGGCAGCCATGCGCCTTTGCCAGCTCGGCCTTTTCCTGGGAACCTACAGTTCCAATAACCGTGGCACCCAAGGCGTTCGCCCACTGACAGGCAATGAGCCCGACGCCACCGGCTGCGGCATGGAAGAGAATGGTCTCGCCGGCTTTTACCTTGTACGTCGCGCGCAGGAGATACCGTACTGTCATGCCCTTAAGCATCATTGCGGCAGCAGTTTCATCGCTGATCGTCTCTGGGATTTTTACAAGGCGGCCTTCTGGAACATTGGCGGCTTCCGCATAGGCTCCCATCGGGCCCGCACCGTAGGCTACCCGGTCTCCGACAGAAAGGCCGGTTACGCCTGCGCCCAGGGCTTCCACTGTGCCAGAAGCTTCCAGGCCAATGCCACTGGGCATGGGTAACGGATAGAGGCCTGAGCGATGGTAGACATCGATGAAATTCAAACCCACTGCTGCATGGCGCACTCTGACTTGCCCCTCACCCGGGTCTGCCAGATCAATATCCTGCAGGCGCAACACTTCCGGCCCACCTGGTGCATCAAATCGGATTGCCTTCATCAAAAAACCCTTTCGTGTGACGTCTCAAACACCCGCCGTTGCAGGAGCGAATTTGACTATCCCATAGCAGGTCTACGGGCTGCGATACAGTCAGGAGAAGCCGTTCTTAATGCGGGCCCGGTTTAGGTTGAGCCTTGCCTGCAGCAACGACTTCGCGATGAGAAATATAGGTGGTCGCGCCAACAATCACGGCGCCACCAAGAATTACCCAGAAGTCCAACGGGTCTGCAAACACCACGATCCCAATAATGACGGCCCAGACGAGCTGCAGATAGGAAATTGGCTGCGTGACCATTATTGGCGCCGCCTGCAACGCTCGCGTTAGCGTGTAGTGCCCCGCTGTTGCCAGAATGGCCGTCAAAAAGAGAAAACCGAGTTCTGCAAATGTGGGGGGCTCCCAGACATAGAGCGCTCCTGGAAGCAGAACCAGCGTGCACATGAGCGAAAGCATGGCGACGATCATCACGGTCTCTTCTTCAGCGGTCAGCCGCTTTGCGATCAAGTAGGAAGCAGCAAAGAAGGGAGCTGCCAGGAACTGTGCCAGCGAGCCGATGCTCACCTCTTCAAATCCCGGCCGCAAAATAATGAGAACGCCGACAAATGCTGCAACCACGGCACCGATCCGGCGCAGGTGCATTATCTCTCCCAGGAACAGTCCTGCACCGATAGTAATAAATATGGGCGTCATGTAGCCAATTGCAGTGACTTCAGCGATGGGGATCCGCGCCATGGCATAGAACCAAAGCATGACGGAGACACCGTGCACGAGGCCCCTGATCGTATAAACGCCGAGCAATCTGCCGCTTGGCAGCCGCCTTCGGGCACGAAAGAATATCGGAAGAATGATAAACAGGCCGAACACATACCGCAAGAAAGCGGCCTGAACCGCCGGCAACTCGGTTCCAAGGTATCGAACGACGACGGTGACAGCCAGGAAAAGAAAGCCTGACACCAGCATCCAAAGAATGCCAGCCAGCGTGCCGCTCGATTTCGTATCTTCCTCGGTGGCGGAAACCGCCATGCGCCAGCCTCCAGCTCACGTTCAACAGGGCACGCAACCACGTGGGCGCTGTTGACGCAAGTATGATCGAGCTATGCCCTGCAGATTCCATTCCTTCAACACGATAATACGCATTTACGAATCAAACACCGCGGGCTGTGTCGAGCGAAGCATCGACCTCGGACAGCACCCACTGTTGGAAGGCCCTTGCACTTTGCTTTCTTGCACCGCCTGTTGACAGCGCCATGTAATAACCATCGATTGCCGGTGCAGAAGAGCCACTGGGCACGCTAAGCGCTCCACTCGCGAGCAAGCTGTCGCACAGCAACCGGCCTGAGAGAGCCATACCTTCCCCGGCTTTTGCCAGTTCAACTGCCATATTTGCAGAATCCACCACGATCGCGGGTGTCGGAGGATCAGGCATTCCAACTACCTGTGACCAGGCCTGCCAGGTGTCAGCAGTCCCCGACATCTGTATCA
>JAJFHB010000169.1 GCA_021775795.1 Hyphomicrobiales bacterium
CCGCCGATGACGATGACGACGAAAACGATGGGGCCAAGCTGGATGGCCATGGCCGGTTCGGTGCCCAGAACATTGCCGCCGAGAACGCCTGCAATGCCTGCCAGAGCGCAGCCGAAGCCAAAGGTCCACATGAAGATGCGGGGTACATTATGCCCCAGGGCCTCGACCATTTCAGGGTGCGAGAGAGCCGCCTGGATCATCAGCCCGGTGCGAGTGCGGGCGATGAAGAGAAACAGCCCGATGAAAATGCCAATGGACGTAAAGAGCATGAACAGCCGATAGGCCTGATAATCGGCGCCAAGCCAGGTGAAGGCGGTAAAGCGCAAGCCTTCGGGAATGTTGTAGGGCACAGGTATGCGTCCCCAGATCACCTGCACCAGTTCTTCAATGACAAAGGCAAGCCCGAAAGTGAACAGCAGCTCGGCGACATGGCCAAATTTGTGCACCGGCCGCAGACCGTAGCGCTCCACCATGGCACCGATCACGCCAACGATGACGGGCGCAAACAAAAGCGCGGGCACGAAACCGATATGACGGCTGACTTCATAGGCGAAATAGGCGCCGAGCATGTAGAACGCCGCGTGGGCGAAATTGAGAACGCCCATGAGGCTGAAAATGAGCGTCAGCCCGGAAGCCAGCAAGAACAGCAACATGCCGTAAAGAACGCCGTTGAAGATCGCAAAGATCAGGGCTTCCATAGCGCCGCATTCCCCCTCTTGCCGTCTAGCTGACCCGTCTGCCGCATGGTGGGCCCGATCCGTCCAGACGATAAATTTCGGGTCCACCTGGAAGCGTTTCTCAATAAGAGATCAGCTTCCAGGCGTTTCAAGTTCTGTTGTCAGACGGTTGCCGTTTCTGACCGGTTCCTATGGACGGCTCATTTCGCACGCCGTCGGCAAGGTGGTGCTTTCGCGTGAAACAATGCCGGTGGTGGAAAAGGCGACGCCAAAGTCATTGTTTCCATAAACCACCGGAACACCGGCATCCTCCGTCAGCGCGCTAACGACCATTGGGAGCAGTATCTGATGGTCATCTGCACGCATCTGCACATCACCGAGAGGGCCGCTGAAGGACATGCCCTCAAGCGCGCGTGCTACCGGAATCGGGTCGTCTGTGCCCGCCTGTTCGATGGCGGCTGCGAGCATTTCCAGGGCCCAGCGATAGCGATCCGCATACCAGGTGTCCCCATAAGTTTCCTTGAAGCCGTCCATGAAGGTGCGGACGTCGTCGGGAATGCCATTCATGTTTTCATGCAACTCGTTGATCTGCAAAAGATCGACCACCGTGGCATCGTCGCCATAGGCCGAGATTGAGCTCGTGAGGCCGCCGTAGACTGTATAAAACCGTGCATCAAGGCCGGACGCCACCGCCGCTTTCACAAATCGCGCCATGTCCGGTCCCCAGTTACCGGTGAGGATCGTGTCTGCGCCGGATGCCTGGATATTGGCGATGTGAGGCGTAAAGTCCTGCACCTTGCCGAAGGGGGCAATCAATTCGTCACCAACCACTTCGACGTTTGGTGCGCGTTCAGCCAGGAGGCTCAAGGCGGCCTCGCGGAACGACTTGCCGTACGCGTAGTTCTGGTTCAGCAGGTAGACTTTGCTGGCCTCGTCGTCGAGCCCGATCTGGGTGACCAGACCGGCCACCTTCATGTCCACATTTGCATCAAAGCGGAAATGCCAGAACGAACACAACTCTTCGGTGAAGGCCGTGGTGACAGCGGAGTGGTTGAGGTAGACCATCTCTTCACCGGGGTTGCGCTGGTTATGTTTGTTCACGAACTCGATGATGTTGAGCGCATGATTGGAGCCCACGCCCTGCATGACGTAGGTTATGTCCATGTCAACGGCGCGGTTCAGCTGTTCCGTTGTTTTCTCAGCGCTCATAGCATTATCGAGGCCGACGACCTCGAGCTGAACACCGCCACGGGCATTGATCTGGTCAATTGTATACTCGACCTGTTTCAGAGCGTCCTGGCCGACCGCTGCGATGGCGCCGGATAATGGCTCAATGAGGCCGACCTGGGTTGCATCCGCCAATGCCTGTTGCTGGCTGGTGGCGATAGTCAGAGCAAACACTGCCGTGCACGAAGCCAGCAGTTTTCTGAATTTACGCATCTTGTTTCTCCCTCGCGCCCTGCTGATTTTTTGCTAGTGGCGCATTAGTGCGGGCCCCCGTATCCAGCCCGAGTGGTCAAGTATAGGTTGGCGCAGGGTAAGCGGCAAATAAACAGCCGACCTGTCAGCGGTTGTGATGGGTTTGCTGTCTTAAACGATTGGTCCCGAGCCGTGGTAGAGCCACTGTGGCGCCTGCTTGCGCAATTCCAATTTGGCAATGGCTGCCAGATGCACTTCATCCGGCCCGTCCGCCAGACGCAAAGTCCGCGAGTGTGCCCAGGCGTCCGCGAGGCCGAAATCCTCCGCAACGCCGCCGGCCCCATGGATCTGAACGGCCCTGTCGATGACGTCGAGGGCCATATTGGGTGCGACAACCTTGATGGCGGCAATGTCACCACGCGC
>JAJFHB010000170.1 GCA_021775795.1 Hyphomicrobiales bacterium
TTGTCCTTTACCGTGGCGCGAATTTTCTCACGCAGGAATTCTGCCGCCGTGTTGTTGGCATCCCAGCTCGACATCAGGTCGGAGAAAACATTCCACATCAAAAGGCCTCCGCGCTTCCATGAGCCTTCGAGCACTTCGTGCTGTTCTTCAGGTGTCAGCTTTGCAGCGCTTGGATGGCCGCCTTCATTGTGAAATCCCGAATGAGTACTGCGCTCCCGTTGCCGCCAGTGTTCATAGTTCGCCTTCCAATCGGCCATTGCCTCCGGTTCCAATGGTCCGTTCCAGGCCGGCACGGAAAAATTGGCGGTTCGCTGAAAGACGGTGAGCTGTGCTGCCTGTGCTGCGATCACCGGTGTTGCCTGGACGCCCGAGGCGCCGGTGCCGATAAGGGCGACGCGCTTTCCGGAGAAATCAACCTCTTCATGGGGCCAGTCACCGGAGTGATAGCAGGCACCTTTGAAGCTCTCCAGGCCATCCACTTCCGGCTTTTTGGGTGTTGAAAGGCAGCCGGTCGCCATAATGCAAAATCGGGCAGAAAGGGTCGTTCCATCCTCGGTCCGAACACACCACAGGCCCGAGGCATCATCGAAATGCGCCGCAATGACGCGAGCATTAAAGCTGATGTCACGCCGCAGGTCGAAGCGCTCCGCTACGTGTATTGCATAGGCCAGAATTTCGGACTGTGGAGCATAGCGATGGCTCCATTCCCAATCCTGTTGCAGATCATCATCGAACGAATAGGAATACGACATGCTTTCCACATCGCATCGGGCGCCCGGGTAACGGTTCCAATACCAGGTGCCACCCACATCGTCGCCCGCCTCCAGCACGTGGACGTTAAAGCCGAGCCTGCGAAGCTTGTGCAGCGCATACAAGCCGGCAAAGCCGGCGCCGACAACGACAACGTCAAATGTCTGCGGTTGGGCGGTTGCCGCGCCTCCAGATTGGTCTGTCATGGGCGGCAGTTTTTATTGTTTCGAGCTCATTATCAATAGTGATCACGGGCTGGATGGTCAGATGTACCCCTGCTGACTGGGTCGTCGTCAGTAAATTTGGGGAATGTACAACCCGTCTGAGAGAACCTTGCGCTCATAATCATCATTGAAAACGCGCTCGGGGAGGGTGACGGTGTCGTGCTCGACTGTTTCATAGGGGATCTGCTCGAGCAGGTGATGAATACAGTTGAGGCGAGCCTTCTTCTTGTCGTTGCCTTCAATGATCCACCAGGGCGCTTCTTCAATATTGGTGCGCTCCAGCATCTCCTCTTTGACCTTGGTGTAATCTTCCCAGCGAACCCGCGATTGCAGGTCCATCGGGCTGAGTTTCCATTGTTTGATGGGGTCGTAAATACGCATCTTGAAGCGAAGCTGTTGTTCCTGGTCGGTGATCGAGAACCAGTATTTGATCAACTTGATACCGGAGCGGGCGAGCATGCGTTCAAATTCCGGAACGTCATTGAAAAACTGATCAACTTCGTCTCGTGCCGCAAATTCCATGACACGTTCTACCCCAGCCCGATTGTACCAGGAGCGATCGAAGAGAACGATTTCTCCGCCGCCTGGAAGATGAGGCACGTAGCGCTGGAAGTACCATTGTGTCTTTTCGCGTTCTGTAGGAGCCGGCAGAGCAACGACCCGGCAGACCCGCGGGTTGAGCCGCTGGGTAATGCGTTTGATGACGCCGCCTTTTCCCGCAGCGTCGCGCCCTTCAAAAATGACAACAAGCTTGTAGCCCGTGGCCTGTACCCAATCCTGCAGTTTCACCAGCTCCGCTTGCAGGCGCAATAACTCGCGAAAGTAAGTTCGGCGTTCAAGGTCTGACTTGCTCCTGATCTTGGTGATCCCGTGGAGCTCCTTTGAGACACGCTCATCGTCGATCTCCATCTCGAGCTCTTCATCAAAGCTGTCCTGCAGCTCTTCGTCGACCCAGCTCTTGTCGCCGCCGTCCTTTGGAATTGTGGTCATGTTACCCTTCGACTCGATTGACAAAATGGCAACTATAGGGTGCACACCATGGCACTGCTTTGGCAATCCTGTTTCCTATCCATGATGCGATGGTTTTGTTGAAAGGCGCTCAAATAGCCAAAGGGCACCGCAACACACGATGAGCATCATGGCGCCCAGATCGAACGTTACGCTGGCTCGTCCAACAACATCTGCGAGGTAGCCTCCGATTAATGGGGCGAGCACGCTGGCAAGATAGAAAATGGTGAAAAATATTCCCATGCCGACGGCGCGGTTTTGCTTTTGCAGCACTGCGGACGGCAGACTCATGATTGGCCCGGCCGACAGACCCGCAACCAGCCCGAGCACGGCAAACATCAAAATAACCGCTTCCGTTCGTGCCGCAAGAACGAGCATCGCCGCATACAACAGCTGGCCCGAAACCAGAACCAGATTTCGCCGGCCGCTGCGGTCGGCTATGATGCCGCCCAGGGGCACTGAGAGAGCGACAAGCCACAGGCTTAGACTTGTGGCAGAGCTCGCGGCGGAGTTGCTCCAGCCGCGCTCGGCCAGCATGACCGGGCCAAAAC
>JAJFHB010000018.1 GCA_021775795.1 Hyphomicrobiales bacterium
ACGCCTGGAGATCGTCCCGGAAAGCGAACGCATCACTATACCGAGCGAAGCTGATGGCTTTCGCGTCCACATTGGCGGACCTGTGGAAGTCGGCAGGGGCTTTGTGCTCCACACTTCGGATTACTTCGCAACTGAGTCTACGCTTCCTATTGATGACACCATCGGATTGACAGCAACGCTGGATGTGCTTCGGGCCATTGCCAGCGGGGATGGCCCCCGCCAGGCGCTGCTGGCCCTTGGTTATTCAGGTTGGGGCCCCGGCCAGCTTGAGCGTGAAATTGTCGACAACGGCTGGCTTCACTGTGATGCCGACGAAAGCCTGATCTTTGGCGAGGACCTTGACGGAAAATACGACGGGGCACTCGCAAAACTCGGAATTTCGAGCTCTTTTTTGTCGAGTGAAGCGGGACACGCCTAGCCACTTATCCTCTAGTCACAATGGCGAATGACGGCAGTCGCAACTGAATGCTGATCTTCGGGCGCTAGTCTTCCAGGGCCGGTTGCTTGTTTCGGCCCCGTCGCAGTAATTTGCCCAACCGCGATGAAGACTTGTGACGCTGGTTCGCCAGTTGTTCGAGCTGCTCTTCGGGTCCAAGAACATCTACGTCCTGCGTCTCGCCGGACGCTTCGTGAACATCTTTTTGTTCCGCTTCAACTTCTGCCGAAACATCTGATGCTTCCACGGTTGGTGTGGCCGCGACCTCGGCAGATCCATTCGTAGCGCTTTGTTCTGTGCCTACAGCCGGTTGAATGTCGGCATCCGTATCGACGTCCGCGCCCGTTGCATCCGAAACTTCTGCGTCACTTTTGCCGCTCTCCAGATCGCGCTGGGCGGCGTCAAGTGCGGTTCGCAACGCCTGGGCAGCCCCGGCAGGATTGTCCTGTGCGCCAGCCGTGTCGTCTTCAGGTTGTTTCTCCGGCGCATCGACTGCGGCTTCTTCAGACGCCGTCTTGATGGTCTCGTCCGAATCCACCGCTGTGGTCGGCTCAGGCTGCGGTACCTGGTCAGCTGCAGCATCTGCAACGGGTTCGTCAGCCACAGCAGGTTCGACGGTTACGGCCGTTACAGTCGGCGCTGCTGCAACAGGTTCCGGTGTCACTGCGGTCTCAGGAGGCAGCTCGGGCTCAAGTTCTGCTGCAACCTGTGGCGGGTCCAATGGTGCCGGGGCTGTTCTGAGACTGTCCTCAGCCATGGCGTCAACATTAATTGTGGGCCGGCGCATGCGCTCAAGACGGCGCGCTTCAACTTCCTGGCGGAATTCATCCGGTTCGGTCTCAATGTCGAGCACCGAGCCTCGGCGTTCAGTGGGTCCGGTAACGAGCTTCGAACCTTCTTCTTCCTCTGGCGGTGTTTCGACCTCTTCACGTGTCGAAGGCCTGAGAAGGCGTCCGAACAGGCCGCGCCCCGCCCTTGGCTTTTTCGATTCGAGCATGCTGGGCTTGCCGCCCAACGCTTCGATGACAGCCCTGGATGTCAGCGGTTCACCAAACAGGTATCCCTGCCCGTAATCACACTCGAACTCTTTCATTCGCTCCAGTTGCTCGCGGGTCTCAATGCCTTCCGCAACAACCCTCATGTCAAGATCGTGGGCCATGAGTATCATGGATTCCAGGATCACTGCCGCCGTGTTGTCCTCGGCATCCGTCATGACAAAGGCGCGATCCAGTTTGAGTGTGTCGAACGGCAGCCGCTGCAGAACCGCAAGCGAGGAGTATCCGGTGCCGAAATCATCACACAGGATCGATACGCCTGTATCTCGCAGTTTTTCCAGAACCTGCACGGAAAGCTCGATGTTTTCCATGATCATGGTTTCGGTGAGCTCAAGCTTCAATGTACCCGCGCTCACATCTTCCCGGCTCATGATCGATTTGACGTCATCAACGAGATTCTGGTCGAGGACCTGCCGGCCTGAGAGATTTACACTTACGAATATCGGGTGTTTTGGCCGCAGCACTCTCTGCCAGATGCCGAGTTGGCGCGCGGCTTCGCCCATGACGTAGCGGCCAAGGTCAACAATGAGGCCGGTTTCCTCAGCGATGCCAATAAACTCGTCGGGTCCCAAAATACCGTGACGCCTGTGGCGCCAGCGCACCAGAGCCTCAAAACCTGCCAGATCGCCGCTCTCCAGATGATGGATTGGCTGATAGGCAACTTCGATTTCGTTGCGCTCAAGCGCACGCCGCAGATCGCTTTCGATCTCAATGAGTTTAGAGCGATCGTCACGCATGTTCGGGCGGAAAAACTCTATCTTGTTCTTGCCGCGCCGCTTGGCTTCATACAGAGCAATTTCTGCATCTTTCAGAATATCCACTGCGCTTGAGATATCGCCTGCATACTCGGTCAAACCAAGGCTTGCGGTGAGGAACACCTCACGGGGATTGAGCTGTATCGGCTGGGCAATTTCCTGACGCATGGCTTCGGCGAGGTCGCGGACATTTCGTTCCGGGCGTGCAGCGTTGATTATCAGGCCGAACTGGTCACCGGACAGGCGTGCCAGACTGTCTTCCGGCCCGACGAACTTTTCCAGCCGCCGCGCCATGGTCAGCAGCAGACTGTCACCGATCGAATGGCCGAGGCCGTCGTTGACGTTCTTGAAGCGGTCAATGTCCACCACGCCCACATGCAGAACCATCTTGTCATCTTCACGCGCCCGGCGCATGGAGCGCTCAAGCCGGTCCATGAACAAAGCGCGGTTGGGCAGGCCGGTGAGCCGGTCCTGCACCGCATCATAGAGCATTCTTTCTTCTGAACGCTTGAAGGTCGTAATATCCGCCAAAGTACCAATACAACGGCTGGCGCGCCCCTGCTCACCGGGAATGGCGCGGGCGCGAAGCTGAAACCAGCGATAGGTGCCATCCTTGCGTCTGAGCCTGAATTCTTCGGAAAAGGTTCCGCGGCCACGCTGGATGGCCGCCTCAACGGCTGCGACGTAGGCCGGCCTGTCGCCTGGATGCATCACTTCGAGCCAGGCTTTCAGACCTTGTCCGGTGAGCGAACCCGAACGCAACCCGAGCGTCTTTTCCATTTCCTGGCCGACAAACAATCCGCCCTGATCCTCGCGCCAGTCCCAGACGCTTTGCTCCGAGCCGGCAAGGGCCAGGGCGCGCCGTCCGCTGTCTTCAAAGAAGCGGCTGGATATGACACCGGCATCAAACGCGTATT
>JAJFHB010000171.1 GCA_021775795.1 Hyphomicrobiales bacterium
GATTGTGGCGGTGCAGGCCAGGTGAGGTTCGACATGAATGGCTATGAACCGCACATCTACGATGTGTATGTCAGCGGTACGCTCAAGGGGGAGCTGGACCTTTCGGACAGCAGCCAACAGGTTTGCTTTTAAGTCTGTACGGGTTTGCAGTGTTTGCTGTTTGACTTTCCTCAACCGTCTGTGTATCACCCGTTTGCACGTGGGATCTTAAGAGATTCCGCGCGCAAACGCCTGCCTGTGATGTAACATGTAATCGACGCATGCTGTGTCTGTCAGCCGGTTTCCGGCAAAGGAGGGTAGGGCTTATCCGGTATTGCCTCGGGCGCTGCCGAAACCCATTTTAATACTACAGTCACAAGGACCCGACATGTCGAAACGCATCAGAGCGAAACATAAGATTGAACGCCGTCTTGGCGAAAGTATCTGGGGCCGGCCGAGAAGCCCGGTAAACCGTCGCGAATATGGACCTGGTGTCCATGGCCAGCGCCGCCGGGGCAAGATTTCAGATTTTGGTATCCAGTTGCGTGCCAAGCAGAAGCTTAAAGGCTACTACGGCAACATCATGGAAAAGCAGTTCCGGGGCATCTACGATGAAGCCAACCGGCAGGTAGGCGATACGAGTGAGAACCTTATTGGTCTTCTTGAGCGCCGCCTTGACGCCGTGGTCTATCGCGCAAAGTTTGTGCCGACCGTGTTTGCTGCTCGCCAGTTCGTCAACCATGGCCACGTTATGGTCAACGGTCGACGTTCCAATATTCCCAGCCAGCGCCTCAAAGTCGGCGACGTGGTGGAAGTCCGGGAAAAGTCAAAAGACATGCTGCTGGTGCTGGATGCCGTGCAGAGTGCTGAGCGCGATCTTCCCGATTACATTTCGGTCGATCACAACAAGATGACAGCAACAATCACCCGCATCCCGAAGCTCGATGAAGTGCCTTACCACGCACAGATGGAGCCAAATCTGGTGGTCGAGTACTACTCCAAGTCGTAGTCTTCGACGCCTGCGGGCGTTTCGCAAAAGTTCAAAAGGGCTTCGGAGCAATCCGTGGCCCTTTTTCTTTGTCTCGTCTAAGCTGGGTCGAATGTCAGTAGAGGAAGCACGAAATGTCTGAACACACGATCATTCCGGCCAGAACCGGCAAAGCCGTCCGAGTGAAGGCGGGTGAACGTCTGAAGATCATAAACCTGCATGGTACACAGGTGGCTGACACGTGGGCGCTGAGTATTGATGATCCGAGCGAGTATCTGTCGATGGAGCAGACCCGCCGGATGAATTTCAAGCTCTCGCCTAAAGGTGGCGATATGCTGTTTTCCAACAGGCGTAATGAAATGGTGCTTTTGGAAGAAGACTCAGGGCCCGCGCACCATGACACGTTGATTGCCGCCTGCGACAAGTGGGTTTATCTCAAAGCTGGGCGTGACGAGGATCACCCCTCCTGTCAGGGCAACTTTCGTAACGCTCTTGCAGAAATTGGTATGGAAGCGCCGGCACTCGTGCCCAATCCGTTGAACCTCTGGATGAATATACCGGTCAATCCTGAGGGTGTGCTCTCCATGGAACCACCGGTGAGCCGGGAAGGGGACTATATTGTGTTTGCCCCGGTGATGGATGTGGTGATGGTTTTTTCCGCGTGCCCGGCCGACACCACGGACATAAACGGCAAAGACCGGATAATCCGGGATGTAGCCTACAAACTGCTCGCCTGACTGTAGCGGGGCCCAACAAAAAACCGCCGGGAGTTACCCGGCGGTCAATTTGCAATTTATCTGATGTTTGGGCTCAGGCGTGCTCGAGTGCGATGCCTTTGGTTTCCATGGTTTCCTTGAGCTCGCCGTTCTGGAACATCTCCCGGACAATGTCACAACCGCCAACAAACTCACCCTTCACATAGAGCTGGGGAATGGTCGGCCAGTTGCTGTAACCCTTGATGCCGTCACGCAAACTATCGTTCTCGAGCACATTGATGCCCTTATAGGCAACGCCGAGATAGTCGAGGATCTGTATGACCTGCCCCGAAAAGCCGCACTGAGGAAACTGGGGGGTACCTTTCATGAAAAGTACCACGTCAGCGCCTTTTACTTCATTGTCGATAAACTGGTTGATCATCTCGTTCATTGAATTCTTTCCGGATTATGCAGAACAGGGTTCGTTTTGATGTTTACTCGTCAGGAGCTGAAGTTTGCAAGGCTAATGCATGTAGCATCGTTCCCATATTGCCCTGCAGCGCTTCATAGACGAGTTGATGTTGCTGGACGCGGCTTTTGCCTGCAAAGGCTGAAGATACAATTGTTGCCGAGTAGTGGTCGCCGTCGCCGCGCAGATCCTCAATCATGACGTCTGCGTCCGGCATCGCCTTGACGATCAATGCCTTTATTTCATGCGCTTCCATGGCCATCTAGTTAGTCTCCGGTATGCCTGGTGCGGCAATCATATGGGGCGTCAGTCTAGCGGCCATTCATGTATCGTGGCAACCAGTCCTCATGCGCCTTACGCAACTCCTTCAGACATATGGGGTCGGCGTCCTCAACAGTCAACATGCCATCACTGCGAAGCGATCCCACGATGCGGGCAGGAACTCGCTTTTCCTTTGCCTGCGCACAAATGTCTTCGGCGGTTGTCTGAGCAACGGCGATCACGTAACGACCCTGATCTTCGCCAAACAATATTGCGTGTGGCGGCAGATCACTTTCACCAAGCCTAATGTTGAGGCCGAGATTTCCGGCAAGTGCCATTTCGGCTGCAGTTATGAAGAGCCCGCCATCAGAGCAATCGTGAACGACGTCGACTGTGCCATCTTCAATGAGGATGCGGACAAAATTGCCAACGCGCTGTTCGTGTGAAAGATTGACGGGAGGCGGAAAGCCTTCACTGCGGCCAAGAACATCACGCAGATAAAGGGTTTGCCCGAGATGGCCTTCCTCTTTTCCGATGAGGACGAGGGTATCTGTGTCTTCGCGAACACCAATGGTGGCGCGCCTCGATAGGTCGCGAATGACACCCACACCGCCAACTGCTGGGGTGGGAGAAATGCCGGTACCGTTGGTTTCGTTGTAGAAAGACACATTCCCTGAGACCACCGGGAAGTTCAGCGCACCGCAAGCCTCTGACATGCCCTGTACGGCGCCTGCAAACTGGCCCATGATTTCCGGCCGCTCCGGGCTGCCGAAATTGAGGCAATCGGTTATCGCCAGCGGAGTTGCACCGGAGGCGGTGAGATTGCGCCAGGCCTCCGCTACAGCCTGTTTTCCGCCCTCAAAAGGATCAGCAGCCACGTACCTGGGCGTCACGTCTGTTGTAACTGCAACACCTTTGTTGGTGCCATGAATGCGCACAACGCCCGCATCACTGCCCGGACGTTCAATCGTGTCCGCCATGACCATATGATCATATTGTTCCCATACCCAGCGCCGCGAACACAGATGGGGAGATCCCATCATCTGGAGCAGGGTGTCACCGAGATTGTCGGGGGCGGGCACATCTTCAGGTTTCAGATAATCAGCCCGGGGAGTGGCAGTGGCGGGTCGCTCATAGACCG
>JAJFHB010000172.1 GCA_021775795.1 Hyphomicrobiales bacterium
GAGTTGCCCTTGCGAGTGCGGCGGCATGACTTCTGTAATGTGCCAGTCGATGCGGCGCTGCGCAGCGGCAGAAGTATCGTCACACGGTGAGGCATCGCCTGACAGTTCAGCCTCGATGTTGCGCAAGGCGGTTAAAAACGCCACGACCTCTTCACCGGACAGATCTGCCGAACAGCTTTGCGACTCTGCGCCACTGGTGACCCACGTATAGCGTCGTTGTGCCCCGTCCACATCCAGACGCTGGAATGGTTGTTCGTCCGCTGCCATCAGATGTTCCAGCGTCAGGGTGAAATCATTCAGGTTTTCATAGGCCTGGTCGAGATGAGCCTGGTGCTCGACAGCAGATGTCATGAGGAAGCGGCCAAGGAAGATGGCAAGCCCCGCCCCTGTAATCACAATCGGCGCGGCAATTACGATAAACCAGGTCTGCGGCAGCATTTTCGCCAGCACCAGCGCCACCAGCGCGGCAATGCCGGCTCCTGCAATACCATAGCCGACCGCAATTGCGGGGCCGGCAAGGCCACTTCCCGCCGGAACAAAAAAGCGCCCGCCAAGCCAGGTGGCAAGGGCAAAGCCACACACCAGCGCGGCAAGAACAAAGACAATTGAAAATGAGATACGCGCAACCCGGCTCATCATATGGTTCCGTTTCAGTGTTGGCTTCAACCGCATTGCCGGACTAACACCTGCCCGCACAAATTCATCTGGCGCTGTTGGGCATGGCATAGGAGCAGGTTGCGTGCGCCACCATGTCCTCCTGCCCATCGGAATAGACCTTGCACTCACTCAACGCCAGGCGGCGGCCAAGACGCAACAACCGCGCCTCACAAACAAGGTCTGCCGGGGTCGGGCGGGCGAGGAAATTAATCGTCGTGGAGGCGGTGACGGCGTCAATGGCGATCGGCCCACGCTCGGAAATGATGACAATCCAGGCGGCGATGTCGACGAGCTTGAACATGGTCGGGCCGGAAACACTGCCGCCCGGGCGGATTGATTTCTTCTCCACCGGCAACCGCACGGTGGCGAACATGCTCTCCAGTTTATCAATCTTCCACGCTCCCATATCATCGCGGGCCTGCGGAAAGTTTGCGTCGATCAGTTTGGTGACAGGATCAATCTGATGCGGCATCCATGCGGTTTCGTTGCTCGATGTCACTCTTGTTTCTCCTGCTGTGTGCGTTTGCCACCTGCGGTTTTCTAACGGATGCGGCGAGGCTCGGCAATTACTGCAAACGGGAGACTACAAACGGGCGCAGCAAACGGGCTGTTACTGCAGTTTGAGATCAATAGTCCCCTGAACGGCAAGTCGGCAAAAAAGCTAAACGCTGCGGGACGGCACGAGATAAGTATGCTAGGCAAGGTGTTCATGCAGGCGGCATTTGGCCGACAATCACGTCCTGCAGGGAAATATCATGAAATTGTTGGATCGCTGCCGGGCGGCTCTTGCTGGGCCAATCTGGATTACCGGTTGCTTCATCACAGCGTTTGGGTTTGCCTTGTTCGCCGCACCATCAAGCAATATTGCACTGGCACAGACCGACGCGTCCGCAGAACCAAAAACCTCGACGCAACAACCCGGGGGAACAAAGCAAACAGGTCAGCCTTCCAGCGCTTCGCAGGCCTATACGGATTATTATCGGGCTATCATCGGCTTTTCTCAGCCAGAAGATATCCTGCCCTTTCTGGCCAGCACGAATGAAGGCCTGACGATACCGGCCGATGAGCAGCAGGAAATGCTCGAAATGATGCAGTCGATTTACGCCGGCGCATCGAATTTCAGCATTCTGTCAGAGACAGTAACGGGCCAGCAGGCAACCGTCATGGCCGAGACTTATGACCCGGACGGAACCCGGTATGAACTTACCGCAACGCTTGTTCTCGAAGGTGGCGACTGGCGGCTTGTCAATGAAAGCTGGGTAGGTGCCTATACGGCTCCAGACAACGTCTATGGTGACTGCGCCGATGCCTGTTACGCACTGGCTGAAACAGGTTCAGCGCAATGCGAAGCCGATGTTCAGAACGACGAGGCCTCAAATCTGAGCTGTCAGCAGTTCGAATGGAGCATGGCGGATCAGTGCATTGTTCAATGTCAGATTGATTATCCGGAGGCCTTTCAGAATTACTAGAACTCGACCCGGAGAATGTACGCACCCGGGATCGGACCTTTTGAACAGCAGTGATGCTGATAACGCGTGCAGGGCGAGCGGAATATACAATTTAGCCGCTTGGACCCACCCTCGCATTTCTTAACCTCTGGCCTTCATAACTATGTGGAAGTCCATCGAGGCATCGATACTCAAGAAAGCAAATAGATGTCAGACGTAACCACTAAACCCCGCACAGGCCGCAACGGCCAGCGTGGACGCAGAAACAACTCTCCAAGAGATGGGTCGAACAATCGCGGCTCGAGTTCCGGCGGATCCGATGCAAGACGTGCCGGTGATCTCAAAAACCGGTTTGAACGTTGTCTGGAACAAGCCAGGAACGCAGCGCGCTCAGGCGATGATATCGCCGCTGAGGG
>JAJFHB010000173.1 GCA_021775795.1 Hyphomicrobiales bacterium
CTGGTGATCGGAAGTGGTCGCCGCCGCCCCGGTGCTTACACGGCCACCCTACGCACAAAGCAGTCCGGGGCAATCGTTGCCGGATCGGTACGGGCATCTGGCATTGCACAAGCCCGGTTGCCAAGGCTTCACATCAGGCAATAAGCTTTTTGAATCCTGGGTCCGCTGCAACATCTCCACGCGCCGCACCGCCAACCGGATTGAAAGCAAACCGCCCATGACGATGTCAAAAAACATCGATCGCGACAAAATGATGATGGCTGTCGTGACCACCGGAAACGGCGGTTACGACAAGCTTGAGTATCGCGCCGTCCCGATCCCAATCCCGGAGCCTCATGAAGTGTTGCTCAGAGTGCTCGCGGCGGGTGTGAACAACACGGAGATAAACACGCGGCTTGGCTGGTACTCATCCAGCGTGACCGAAGGCACGAGTTCGACGGCGGACAGCCAGTCGGGCGAGGCGGAGCAAAAGAGTGACGGAGGCTGGAACGCGGCCACACCGTTTCCCCTCATACAGGGTACCGATTGCTGCGGTCGCGTTTCATCAGCGGGAGAAGACGTCGGCGGAGATTTGCTGGGCAAGCGGGTTCTCGTTCGGGCGTGCATGCGTCCCAAAGGGTACGGCACGGTTGAGAATGTCTGGATGGCTTCCGACTTTGACGGCGCTTTTGCGGAATATGTGAAAGTCCCAGCCTGCGAAGTCTTTCCCGTTGAATGCGACTGGACAGATGAGGAACTCGCCACAATCCCCTGTGCCTACGGTACGGCAGAAAACATGCTGCATCGGGCAAATGTAGGCCCTGAGGATCACCTGCTGGTGGCTGGTGCATCGGGAGGTGTGGGTTCAGCGACAGTGCAGCTTGCGCGGCGCCGGGGTGCCCGTGTCACCGCGCTTGCGGGCAAATCGAAGATGGACAAATTGCGCGAACTCGGTGCCGATACGGTCCTGGACCGCAGCGGCAATGTTGTCGGTGAGCTTGGCGATAACTCAGTCGATGTGGTTGTCGATAACGTTGCCGGCCCGGGGTTTTCGAACATGCTCAAGATGTTGAAGCCAGGTGGCCGCTACGTCTCATCGGGTGCCATTGCAGGGCCGCTTGTCAGTCTCGACATGCGCGACATGTATTTGAAGGACATTTCCCTGATTGGCTGTACGGCCTGGGATGAGCCGGTCTTCCCAAATTTGGTTTCCTACATCGAACGTGGTGAAATCCGTCCTCTGCTCGCGAAAGTGTTCCCGCTCCACGAAATTGCAACAGCACAACGGGAGTTTATGGAGAAAACCCACTTTGGAAACTTCGTTCTTGTTCCACCGGCAGGAGATGAGCCGGCAGGATTCTGAGTAAGCGTGCCTGCTTCTGCCTAGATTTTCACCGTCTAGCTGGGCACGCCGCGCCTTGTTACATATCGTCGATAACAATCGATCGCTCACCATCCTCATCAATCTGCAGAAAAGTTTCCGACAGAGGATGTACTTCCGGAAAATACTGCTGACTTGGTTCACAGATCACGATGCAATTTAGTTCACGGACAGCTTGCCTGCCGCAATCAACGTCGCTAGCCCAGGGCGTTTTTGACGTGTTGAACCAAATCTCCAATGAGGAATCGTTCATCTCTGTAAAGATAACCGGGCCGATCTTGCCGGTGTAAATGACCAGTTCACCTGTGTCAGGTAACCGCTCCAGCTTGCCGATAACACCGTCAAGCCATTGAACAAGCGCGTCGACCGAGCATCCCTTGACATAGATATTGATGTCGGATTGTCGCTTCATTCTCCGTCACGAATCTTTGCGGCTTGTTTGTTTGGCCGAGAAGTTTCCACATCCTGGCACGGCTTGGCGAGTTCATGCTTGTGAGTTTGCGGTCTGGCGAACATACCCGCAAACACACAGCGCACACGATCTTATGGCACGGGCCGACGTCCCAGGGGCTGTCTGCACTTGACAAGATTCAGTCTGCATTGAATATTTGTGTGCTTCCGTTTTTCCCGTGGATGATGTTCATGGGTGCCTGTGCCCGTTTAGATGAAGGCATGCCGAACCTGTGTGATCGCCAGTTGTGCGGACGCCGGAAGTCAATCTAGTTTGCGCGAACATTCCGAAGAGCGCACATCAGTCAGGATCTCCAAACATGAAATCTCATGCCCAGGCCGTAGTAATTGGTGGCGGACTTGTCGGCTGCAGCGTTCTCTATCATCTCTGCAAGCTTGGCTGGAGAGATGTCGTGCTGCTTGAGCGCGACGAACTGACCTCTGGCTCGACCTGGCATGCGGCGGCCGGCATTCATGGCCTGCATGACAACAACAACATTTCCAAGCTGCAGTATTACACCATGAAGCTCTATGAGGAGCTTGAGAAGGAGACCGGGCAGAGTTGCGGCATCTTTCAACCGGGCAGCCTCTATATGGCGCAGACCGTTGATCGCGAACATCAGCTTCGCATGCAGGCGGCAAAGGCGCGCTACTTCGATGTTGAGTTCCATGAACTCAGCCTCAAGGAAGCCTCCGACCTTCACCCGCTTGTTGATTTTGACGGTATCCGCTGCGTCATGTTCGAACCCGATGGTGGCAATGTTGATCCCTCCGGCGTCACCCATGCATACGCCCAAGGCGCCCGCGCCATGGGCGCTGAGATCCATCGCTTTACACCGGTCACAGCCACAACGGCGCGGACCGATGGAACCTGGGATGTCGTCACAGACAAGGGCACGATCCACGCCGAGACCGTCGTCAATTGCGCTGGCCTGTGGGGCCGCGAAGTGGCGAAAATGGCGGGCTTCGAATTGCCCCTGATGACCATGGAGCATCAATATTTCGTTACCGAAACGATTGATGAGATTGCAGCACTGGACCGACGCCTTCCCTCTGTTGCTGACCGTGACGGTGAATATTATCTGCGTCAGGAAGGTCAGGGCCTGCTGGTTGGTGCCTATGAGAAGGATGGCCGCTTCTGGGCGGAAGAGGGAACGCCCATGGACTTTGGCCATGAGCTTTTGCCCGACGATCTGGAACGCATTGAAGAAAACATCATGCGCGCCTGCGACCGTATTCCAGCGCTGGCGGAAGCTGGCATCAAGCGGGTGATCAATGGGCCAATGATCTGGTCGCCGGACAGCTCGGCACTTTTCGGTCCTGTGCCAGAACTGAAGAATTACTATTGCTGCGGTGGCATTGTACCGGGCTTTTCCCAATCGGGTGGCCTTGGCTTGCTGCTGGCCCAATGGATGGTCGAGGGAGAGCCAGAGCTTGATCTCTTCCCCTGGGATCTCGCGCGTTATGGTGATTGGGCAACCAAGAGCTTCACCAAGGCCCGG
>JAJFHB010000174.1 GCA_021775795.1 Hyphomicrobiales bacterium
GATCCGCGCAAACAGTATCTGCGCGGATCGACCGGCCTTCCGGTGGGGGGCATGGGTGGTGTGACAAGGGCCATGCGAAAATCGTTTGAGGCGTCAGGCGGCGAGGTTCGCACTGACAGCGCGGTGAAGCGTGTACTTGTGGGCGCATCTGGCGTGGAGGGGGTTGAGCTGGAAAACGGCGAGATCATCCCGACACGCATTGTGGCGTCGAACCTCCATCCTCGAACGACGCTTTTGGATCTGGTGGATTCAGACAACCTTGATCCCGAAATCATCGCCCGTGTCGATGCATTGCCACGCCGCGGCTCTGCGTTCAAGATCGCCCTGGCTCTCGACGGATTGCCGGTGTTTGCGGCGGCACCAAAGGGTCTGGAAGCGGCCTATGCGGGATGCCAGTTCCGTCTGGCGCCCTCTCTCGAATATATGGACCGCGCCTACGACGATGCCAAATACGGCCGGCCATCGCAAAACCCGATCATCTTCGGTCTCATTCCCTCGGTCATGGATCCTGCGCTGGCGCCCCCCGGTAAACACATCCTCAGTGTCAACGTCTGGCATGCACCGGTTGAGCTACGCGAAGGTGACTGGAGTACGGAACGCGAGCGTTTCGGACAACGCTGTATCGACATCATGAGCCAGTACATGCCGAATTTGAAGCAGTTGATCAGCGATCACCGTTTCCTCAGTCCTCTCGATCTGGAGAATGAGTTCGGTTTGCTTGATGCCAACATCAATCATCTGGATGTTATGCCGGCCCATATGTTCGGTCTGCGCCCTCTTGCCGGCTGGTCTTCTTATCGCATGCCGGTTGATGGCCTCTATCTTTGCGGTTCCGGAACCTGGCCCGGAGGCACGGTTAGCGGGGTTCCAGGTCATAACGCCAGCCAGCAGATCCTTGCCGACCACAAGGCACCTGCATCTTCCACATCAACATGAAATGATCCAGAGGCTCGATAATCGATGAATAATGAGGAAATCCTTGCCGATTTGAATGCGCAATGGCCCAACTCCGTCAAAACCCTGGACGGCTATGGTGTGCGTTATGATCAGGAAAACAAGACACTGGAAATGTCGTTCACCGCGATCGATGCCTTCTGCCATTCCGGCAACATAGTCCAGGGCGGCTACATCACTGGCATGCTCGATGCGGCCATGGCCTATACCATGATTGGTTATCCTGAAGCCTGTGACGGCGTTGCGACTCTGGAAATCAAGGTCAGTTTTATGACGCCCGGCCAGCAGGGGAAAATGACCGGCGTTGGCCGGATCGTTCATCACGGCCGCTCCATTGCCTATCTGGATGCAGAACTGCGTCAGGAGGGCCGTCTGATTGCAACGGCAAATTCGACGGTTAAACTGCTCCGGGCAAAAAACTAACAATCGATAGCCAGGGTTATTGCGGCAGACGGAGTTCCAGCGGCGGGACCCCATCTGCTGGGGACGGGGCCACCTCAAAGGTGTTCAACACCATGGAAAGCAGGGCGAAATAACCAAGCAGGACCGTCAACTCGACTACGCCCTCAAGCCCGACCTCTAAGACGGCTTGCTTGTAGGTCGCCTCCGAAACCTGCTTTGTCTCCACAAGCTCCCTGCTCAACATGAGCACAGATTGTACATCCGCCGCGGCCTCTTCTACCGGCTGTTCATGCAAAATTGCCTCGATCAGGCTGCGTTCAACACCTTCGCGGAGTGCAATTGTTACATGCGCATCCCACTCTACTACCGACCGCCAGTGCCGGGCCACGACCAGGATTGCAACTTCCCGCAACGACGTTGGAAGCGAGCCGTCAAATCGTAAGGCACCGCCCAAAGCCTGAACCTGATCGGCGATCTCCGGACACTCCAGCAAGGCGGGAAACGGCCCGCCGAATTTGCCCCGTGGGCCGGACATGATCGTCTCGTATACCTGCCGTTGAGTGTCGGACATGCCGGTTTCATCGAATGGGGGAAGGCGGTTCATCACGAAGTTTCTCCTGGTAGCGGCCCGGTGCGGGCAACAACGATAACCCGGTGGCCAGGCTCAATCCAAGACTTGCCAGAACGCGGAGCGATCCCATAATACGAAGCCGACAGGCCCGAAGCGGGGCAAAGAGCTTCTTGCAGACAGAATGGAAACTGAATGACACGAGACATAGCAATCGATCCGGTTCTGGAAAAGGGCTACGACGTGCGCCTGCTGCGCAGCGATTTCGCTGATCTTGTGGAAGTCTGGAATGCACGGAGTGCGGAGTTGCGCACGTCCACCGAGGCGAGGCTCGATTGCGCCTATGATGGCGGCGAACGCGACAAGCTCGATATTTTTCGCTGCGGTGAAAAGAATGCGCCGCTCTTTGTCTTCATTCACGGTGGTTATTGGCAACGGGGCGACAAGTCGATCTACAGCTTTGTTGCCAGCTCCTTCCTGGAGACCGGCGCTGATGTAGCGCTGATAGGATATGAACTCTGCCCGGCGATTGATTTGACGAGCATGGCCGCGAAGATGCGCTCGGCGCTCACCTGGCTGTGGAAAAATGCTGGGGATGTTGGGATCTCCGCCGACCGTATCAACGTCTCCGGGCACTCCGCCGGCGGCCACCTGACGGCCATGCTTTTAACCACAGCATGGGATGAGATCGATGCCTCGCTGCCACGCGATCTCATCAAGAGTGGTATTCCGATCAGCGGGCTTTACCAGCTGGAGCCGCTGCGCCGCACAACCATCAGCGATGCTTTGCATCTTGATGATCGCTCTTCTAAGGCCAACAGCCCGCACTTCATGCAACCGGCAAGCGATGCCCCGGTTCTGGTGACGTTGGGTGGTGCGGAGACACCGCAATTCCACTGGCAGAGCGACCAGTTCGTGGCGGCATGGGGCGAGCGTGACATTGAGCTCCAGCATCATGCTGAACCGGATGTTGATCATTTTGACGTGCTCAACCGGCTCGCGGACACAGGCAGTGCAATTTTCCAGAAGACCCGTGCATGGATGCGCTGACGCCCATTGCGTCTTGCAGCGCAAAGGCCGGCTGATCAGCCATGGTGGAGACATTTGATTATATTGTGGTTGGCGCGGGTTCTGCAGGTTGCATCGTGGCCAATCGTTTGTCCGCCAACGCCGATTGTACCGTTCTGCTCATTGAAGCCGGCCCAAAGGATGACAGCTTGTTCCTGCGCATGCCGGCGGCGTTTTCCCTCACAGCACAGCGGCAGCGTTTCGAGTGGGGATATTGGAGCGAGCCCGAAGCCAATGTTTTGGGTCGCCGGTTTCCCTGCCCGCGTGGCCGCGTGCTTGGGGGATCATCTGCCATAAACGCCATGTGCTTTGTGCGCGGACACAGGCAGGATTTCGACAATTGGGCAGCGAGCGGATTGACCGACTGGTCGTACACTCACTGCCTTCCATACTTTAAAAGAATGGAAGCATTCAGTGGTGGCATTGATGATCACAGGGGGGCGGACGGCCCACTCAACATCACCGCGCCGCACTATTCGAACCCGCTGAACACTGTGTTCGTCTCTGCGGCCGAGCAGGCAGGCTATCTACGACTGCGTGATACCAACGGCGCCGATCAGGAGGGTTTCGGCCCTGTCGACCAGACGATCCATCGCGGCCGGCGAGTGAGTTCCGCCACGGCCTATCTGGCGTCCGCGTATGGGCGAAAAAATCTTGAAGTCCGCCCGAATGTTATGGTGAAGCGTATTTTGTTTGAGGATCGCCAGGCAGTGGGAGTGCTGTGCCAGCGAGGAGATCACGAGTTCACGGTCGAGGCCAGACGCGAAGTCATAATATGCGCTGGCGCAATCAACTCGCCGCAACTCCTTATGCTCTCCGGCATTGGTCCCGGGCATCACCTGCGTGAGATAGGCCTGCCGATAACCGTGGACAGTGCCGAGGTCGGGCGCAACCTTCAGGATCATCTGGATGTCAGCGTGAAAGTCGAATGTCTTCGATCTGTAAGCGCCATGCCGTTGCTGCGGCAACCGCGAAAGACATTGGCGGGTCTTCAGTGGCTGCTTTTCAAGACCGGGGCGGCGGCGACCAATCATTTTGAGACAGCCGGATACATTCGTACGGCGCAGGAACACAACCAACCGAACGTTCAATTGTTGTTCATTCCCCTGTTGGTCAGTCCGGATGGTGCACCGCTCTCTTTCAAACATG
>JAJFHB010000175.1 GCA_021775795.1 Hyphomicrobiales bacterium
CTTTTTTGCCCTTTTCAGTAATCACCTGGCGGCCTTCAAAACCAGGCGCGTCAGCTGTGAAGAAACCACCGCCATTGACGGTAAAGGGGATGGAAGTATCTATACCCCGTGCCTTGAGAGCGGCTTCACTCTCCATCCAAACCTCGAAGTCTTCGCGGCCGTGACCGGGAGCTGTATGGACGAATCCTGTACCCGCCTCGTCAGTCACATGGTCGCCCTTGAGCAAAGGAATATTGAAGGCGTAGCCGCCAAGCCCGGCATTGCGCAGCGGATGAGCGCAAATCATCGTTGCAAGGTCCGAGGCCGCAACCGCCATACGCTTTTCATACGTTTCGACACGGGCTGTTGCCATAACGTCTGCCGCAAGCGCATCGGCCAGCAGGAGCAGATCGCCGGCCTTCGCCCAGTTCTCTTCCGCTGCGCCGGTAACCTCATACAGCCCGTACCCGATGGTGTCGGAGTAGGAAATTGCCCGGTTGCCGGGGATTGTCCAGGGTGTCGTCGTCCAGATTACGACGCTGGCCCCTGCAAGATCTGGATTGGCGGTCTCGATGATCGGAAATTTCGCCCAGATCGTGTCTGACGTATATTCCGCATATTCGACCTCTGCCTCTGCCAGGGCGGTCTGCTCAACCACAGACCACATGACCGGCTTGGAGCCCCTGTAAAGCTGACCGCTCTCAGCAAACTTCATCAGTTCGCGCGCAATGTTTGCCTCTGCCGCAAAGGCCATGGTGAGATAGGGATTGTCCCAGTCGCCGACACAGCCCAGGCGCTTGAATTCTTCGCGTTGAACATCAATCCAGTGCTCAGCAAATTCACGGCACTCGCGACGGAATTCGATGATGGGGACATCGTCCTTGTCCTTGCCTTTGGCGCGATATTGCTCCTCGATTTTCCATTCGATCGGCAGGCCATGGCAATCCCAGCCGGGGACATAGTTCGAATCCTTGCCCATCATCTGCTGTGAACGCGTGATGACATCTTTCAGGATCTTGTTGAGGGCATGACCGATGTGCAGGTGGCCGTTGGCGTAGGGCGGGCCATCATGCAGTACAAATTTTTCACGGCCGGCCGCCTGCTCACGCAGGCGTTTGTACATGTCGAGCGATTCCCAACGCTCAAGCAAACCGGGCTCTTTTTTTGGCAATCCCGCACGCATCGGAAACTCCGTCTGCGGCAGCAAAAGCGTTTCACGGTAGTCGCGGCCAGAGCCGTCGGCTGAGTTGGCATCCGTCATGGCATTTCAATACGTTAGGTTGCGCGAATCTGCGGTCTTCTAGCCCGGTTTTGACATCATGTCACGGACAGAGGGCAGCAAGGGCCGCCTGCGCGAGGGCTAGACGCTGTTTTCAGCCTGCATTGCGCCGATCGGAAACTGTCTCATTGGGTCAGCACTGCCAGCGATGTCCGCCAGCATTCCTCGGGCCGTTTCGCAGTCAATGGTCATACGCGCCACCAGATCCTCAATGCCGGTAAATTTCTCATCGCCCCGGATAAATTCAATAAATTCGATCATCAAGGTGCGCCCGTAGAGATCACCTTTGTAGTCGAACAGGTGTACCTCCAGAACAATTTCTTCCTTGTCGAAGGTCGGACGGCGGCCAACATAACCCGCACCACTCCAGGTCTCCCTGTCGCCATCAGCAGCATTGATCCTCACCGCATAGATGCCAAGCCGTGGAGCCGCATTCTCCGACATTTTGATATTGGCAGTGGGAAAACCGATTTCCCGGCCCCGCTGATCACCGGAAACAACCTCACCCATGACCATCCACCAGTAGCCCAGAACTTCAGCCGCAGCGCGCGGATTGCCGTGGAGAAGAGCATGACGGACACTGGTGGATGAAAAATCCTGAGCGTCTTCCCCTTCCTGGCCGACGGGAGAAACACCAGTAACTTCAAAACCATACTGGACGCCGAGTTGCTTCAATACATCCAGATCGCCGGCCCTGGCGCGTCCAAACCTGAAGTCAGAACCGGTAATAACGTGCGTTGCGTTGAAGCCGTCATGCAACACGTCCTTTGCAAATTCCTCTGGTGTCCTGCCTGCAAGCTGTTCGTCGAATGCCACGGTTGCCATGAAATCAAGTCCCAGGGCGGCGGCAATTCGCTGTTTCAGAATCGGCGTTGTGATCTGAAACACCGGATTATGAGGGGCGAAAAAAGTACGCGGATGGGGTTCAAACGTCAGAAGCCCTGCCGGTACATTTCGGGCATGCGATTTTTTCACGGCAAGCTCCAGCACCGCTTGATGTCCCCGATGAAGGCCATCAAAATTGCCGATCGCAATGACAGCGTCCCTGCTGTCTTGCGGCGTTGCCTGAAAGCCATTCAGCAATTGCATCTTGTGACATGTCCCAGGCTTGAGAAAAACTTGGACACACTTGCCTCGCTTAGACTTCGCGGGAGGGCACCATTATTTTTGCCACTCCATCCAAAACAACGGTGTCTCCAACCAGACACTCGCACTCCAGAGTGACTCGGCGCTTTTCGCGGTCGAGTTCTGAAATGCGGGCCCGTGCCGTGACGACATCACCCGGTTTGACGGGCGCCTTAAAGCGAATCGATTGTGACAGATAGATTGATCCTGGACCCGGCAGCTTTGTTCCCAGAATTGCCGATATGAAGCTGGCCGTCAGCATGCCATGGGCAATTCGTGTCTTGAATATTGTTCCCGCCGCATAGTCTTCATCGAGATGAAGTGGATTGTCGTCCCCTGTCACGGCGGCGAACTGATCGATATCATCACTTGAAACTGTTTTAACGAACTCGGCGTCCATGCCGACCTCAAGATCCTCGATAAAATAGCCGTTCCCAGATTCCATTTTCTCTCTGCCTGTCCCCGGCCCTACAATTGCGCCGTGCCTCTGAAGCGGAGCACTCTAAGCGATTTCCCTCACATAATGTAATGCTCGAGTGAACTTTATTTTGCTCAGACATTTCGCCTGTTACAAAACCGGGCCTCCGCAGCCGAAACTTCCAAGCTGCTGAAAAAGCACGCTGATTTCCCAGAATACATAGAGTTTCCGCTTCGGCATGTTAACGCAATCTTCAACAGGCTGGTCTATGTTCCTCTCTGAATGTCGAGGGAGGCCGACGCAAAGCGCGTGGGCAACACGAGGCCTCCTGAGCCATCACATACAGGATAATTAGTGCCGGATGGACGCGGCGAGTAAGGAATGGGGAGTGGGACATGAGTGTTGATCTTTCAATGAAAGTATTGGTCGTCGATGACTACAAGACGATGATCCGTATTATTAGGAATCTTTTGAAGCAGCTTGGTTTCAACGAAATCGACGAAGCGGCCGACGGTTCAGAGGCATTGCTGAAAATGCGCGAAGCCAAGTACGGCCTGGTGATTTCTGACTGGAACATGGAGCCAATGACCGGCTACGAACTTCTCAAAGAAGTGCGCGGCGACGATGGCCTTTCAAAAACACCGTTCATTATGATCACGGCTGAATCCAAAACGGAAAACGTGATTGCCGCGAAGAAGGCCGGGGTGAACAATTACATTGTTAAGCCGTTTAATGCGGCAACCCTGAAAAACAAGATCGACGCCGTTTTCGGCGCCTAATTCAGCCTTTCATCATATACAGGCCTATGTATCGGCGCGCTTTGCTGCGCCGAGGCTGAAGTCCTGCGCGGAGTACGGAGAATATCTCGATATGTCGGTCAACAGTGCTAACCTAGACCCCCAGCGGGTCGCACAGATTGCGGAACACCTCAAAAAGGGCCGGGACGGCGATGTCGCCTTGCCCGATGTTATGGCGCTCGCCGAACTCATGGTCGGTTCCATGCAAGACTTCTTCAAGTCGCTCGATGTGTCGGTCTATGCGGAGCTGCGTGAGATTGCTGAATACATCACGCATGCGAAGGACGAAATCCGAAACCTCGGCGCCACCGACATCAAGCAGAACCGGCTTCCCGACGCCGGCAAGGAACTCGACGCAATTGTCAACGCCACCGAGAACGCCACCAACATCATCATGGAACAGGCCGAACGCATCATGTCGGCTGACAAATCGGAAACCGAAAGTTTCGGCACGACTGTCGATGACGCCGTGATGCAGATATTTGAGGCCTGCTCGTTTCAAGATCTCACTGGCCAGCGCATTTCCAAGATTGTCGAGACACTTGAATTCATCGACCGCCGTATCGGCCGGTTCTCACAGGTCATCGGCGACCAGGGTGATGCCAGTGAACTTTCGGAAGAAGAACAGGCCAATGAGCGCCGCAAGGCGGAACTGCTGTTGAACGGCCCCCAGGATGCCGGGCTGGCCATCGATCAAAGCGACGTGGATTCAATCCTCAACGGAGAGAGCGCCGCAAATGACGATGAAGAAAGTGATGCAGCCCCAGACGTAATTGATGCCTCTCAGGCGGACATTGACGCTCTGTTTGATTAAAATCGGGGACGCCCTGTTTGATTAAAATCGGGGACGCTCTGTTTGATTAAAATCGGGGGCGCCCTGTTTGATTAGTTCGGGGACGCCTTTGTTTGATTGGTCGACAAAGCTGGCGCGGGTTCTTACCGCAGCATTTGCATCACGGCAACGCACACCAGATCTTTCACGCGCCCCGCAAGGGCGCGTGATATTTTTTCTACTGCGGCATCATCGATGTCATCGGCGTGCACGCCAAATTCTTCAGCATGGATACCATCCAGAATAAAGAGGGCATCAAGCCCTTGCAGGGCCGCTCCCGCCATATCGGTCGGCAGACCATCGCCTACTGCCAGAACCAAGTCTGGTGGCGGCCTGACACCCCTTATCTGCCCGGCCGTCTCAAAGGCGCGCTCGTAAATCGGGGCGAACGGCTTTCCAGCCATAATGACAGTGCCGCCAAGCTCTTCATAAATGTCGGCGAGCGCACCTGCACAAGGGACAAGACGGGCACCGCGCTGCACCACCCGGTCAGGATTGGCGCAGTAGAAGGGAAGTCCGCGTTGGGCAAGTCCGGACAGATAGCTGCGATAGTCCTCAGGCTCTTCGGCTTCATCGTCGATCAGGCCAACGGCCAGAATGCAGTCGGCTTGAGCACTTTCAACAAATTTTTGCTGAACGGCACCTAATGATGCGATGTCCCTGTCTGGCCCAATGTACAAAACTCGTTCTGTTTCGGCCTTTGCCAGAAGCGCCAGAGTTACATCGCCTGAAGTGACAACTGCATCATATGTCGTGTTGTCCACGCCCAACTCCGCCAGACGCTCTTCAACGAAGCGGGCTGGACGCGGAGCATTCGTCAGCAACACAACGCAACCACCTGCAGCCCGGATGTTCTGGAGGGCGGCAACTGCGGGGGGGTGTTTGCAAACACCGTCGTGGAGAACGCCCCAAACATCGCAAAACCACACGGGATAGCGGCTCGCAAGCTCACTGACACTGTCAATTTTTTGCATGATTTTGAATGGCGCCGTTGAAGCGATCTAGACGGCCTGGCCGTGCACTGGCTGTGTCGACGGCTCAATGATTTCTTCCCGTACGAGACGGGGTTCTGCGAAGAGGAAACCCTGGCCGATCGAAACCTGATAGTCGAGCAGCGTTACAACCTGCCGTTCTGTCTCGATCTTTGCCGCAATCAACTCAATTCCAAAGCGGTTGAGAAGGGCACGCAGGTCGGCACTGTGAATCTGAGCCCCTGCCCCTTCCATGCCTTCAATGAGCGTGTGCGCATCAACCTTGATGAAGGCAAAGCCGATATTGGCAAGCTGCTGAAAATCCATGTCCAGGTTAGTGACGTGGTCCATTGAAAAGCGAAAGCCCATTTCGTTGAGCAAGCTCAGGCTTTCAATCTCGAGTGGACCGGCGTTTTCCACTGTGCTCTGAGCAAACTCGAAAACCAGGGCGCCGGACAGTTCCTGGTTCAATTGCATGAACTCCAGAAACTGAGGGAAAAACTCCGCATCGAGAAGTGAGCGTGCCGATATATTGCAGAAGACACCGATTTCGCGGTTTCGCTCAATCAGCCGGCGCATGACCTTGACACACCGGAACAGAAGGAGGTTGTCGATCATCGGCATGAAACCGGCGGTTTCAGCAACGCCGATGTATGAGGCCGGCATGATCACATCACCGGCGGAATCACGCAGCCGTGTCAGCGCTTCGTAATAAACTGTTTTTCTCTGCGGCAAGGTAACAAGGGGTTGCAGGTAGAGATCGACACGATTGTTTTCAAGCGAGCGTTGAACGGCATCCACAAGCTCCGCGTTGGCGTTTGCGGCCTCATCTTCCGGCGCATGACCATTGGCGCCAGTGGCGCCGTTGGCGTTGCCATTGAGAGTAGATTCCTGCCGTGGTTCGCGGACTGGAGAATTTACGGTGTTGGCTTGTGCGACCTGCTCGGCCAGTTGCTTGACCAGTGTTTCAAGCAACTGAAACTGGGTGAGCAGCTCCTGTACACGCTCATTATGCTGCTCGACCGGTTGCTTCTCGAGCTGCGAAACACTGTGCTTTAGCGTTTCAATCTCGTGCACCGCCTGAGCGCTGGCCAGCGACAGGTCATTGACCTGGGCCACGGTGCGGTCCTGCCTGTTGTCGCGGCCGAAGAAGCCGATCAACTGAGCAGCACCCAGCAAAAGCACCGCTACGGCGAGAGATGCCTCAGCCGTCGTCAGGCCCGCAAAATTCCAGAGCGCCGCACCGACAACGCAGCTGGCCGCCACCAGAAGAAAGGCGGAGAGATATGTTCTGAACACATTCATTCATATCTCCACACAGCAGGCAATTGCCACGCTGCGGGTTTGGCAGCGCGCGCAAGCGCGCCACTCGATCCAAACAATACTGGCCGATTCGGTGTTGACGTTTCGTTAACTATAATTCCGCCGCACCGCGAAACACCACCTACGCTTAGGCAGACAATACAGCCCGGTCAAGCAGAACAAGCCTACGGCATCAATCTACGGAATTCAAAACAGCCCGCACCTTGTCCACAATCTCACCAACCTGATCTTCAGTGATGATGAGCGGTGGTGAAAGCGCAATGGTATCCGCCGTGACCCGCACCATGATGCCATGATCGTGGAAGCCTTTCTCCATCGCCTCATAGCCGCGTTTGCCCGGCTCACCCTCTCTCGGATCAATATCAATTGCACCGACGATGCCCACGGTTCTGATGTCGACAACATTGCGCTCGCCTTTCAGCGAATGCACGGCATCGGCCCACATGCCTTCCATTGAAAGGGCGCGCTCGAACAAACCTTCATCGCGGTAGGTATCGAGAGTCGCAACGCCTGCAGCAGCAGCTATGGGATGACCTGTGTAGGTGTAGCCATGGAAAAGCTCAATCGCGTGCTCCGGCCCATTCATGAAGGCATCATAGATATGCTCGCGTACCAGCACACCACCCAATGGAATGGTGCCGCCGGTGACGCCCTTCGCAAAGGTAATCATGTCCGGGATGACACCATAGCGCTCGGCTGCAAAGGCATAGCCAAGCCGGCCAAAACCAGTGATCACTTCATCAAATATAAGAAGAATTCCATGTTTGTCGCAAATTTCGCGCAAACGCTTCAAATATCCCTTGGGTGGCGGCAGAACTCCGGTTGAGCCGGCCATGGGTTCAACGATCACTGCTGCAATCGTGGACGCATCATGGAGCGCCACCAGGCGTTCAAGATCTTCTGCCAGGTGCCCACCCCATTCTGGTTCACCCTTCGTGTAGGCCTGTTCTTCGCGATTGTAGGTATGCGGCAAGTGGTCTGTGCCTGCCAAAAGCGAACCAAAATACTTGCGGTTGGCAACCATGCCGCCAACCGAAATTCCGCCAAATCCAACCCCGTGA
>JAJFHB010000176.1 GCA_021775795.1 Hyphomicrobiales bacterium
TATCGGCATTGAGGGTGGCGACTGGGACTATCGCGGTGTCATTCTGGCCATGTGTGCGCCACTCTTTGTGGCCGTAGCGTTCATCTGGACCGGACGTAAGCTGGACGGGGTAGAGCCAACCGTAATGACTTTCTACATGTCGTTGTCGGGCATCGCCTTTGCCATTTGTGCAGCGCTCGTCGGAGGAAGCTTTGCCCTGGTGCTGACACCCGCAATGACCCTGCTCGCTCTTGCCGGTGCTGTTCTCAGCTTCAATGGCGCCTTCCTCGGCATGTTTGCCGGCGTTCGCCTGATCGGTGCCGCCAGAACCGCCATGTTCATGAACATGGAACCGGTCTTTACGCTTGGCCTGGCCTTCCTGCTGCTCGGAGAAACACTTGGTCTGCAGCAAATAATCGGCGCCAGCCTCGTCGTCGCCGCCGTGATCGCGGACCAGAAATTTGCCAATCACTGATTGTAGCGTGCGATGTGACGACCATTGGTATTTTTGGTACCATGGCACCGTGATCATCGGATATCAGGCTCATGAAGAAGCTAGGCATAGCCGCCCTCATTGCCGTTCCCATCGTCAGCTTGACGATCATCGCCTACGGCATTGTCTGGCGCCTGCAAAATCCTGAAGGCTCCCCTCATTCTGAACCGTTCCTGGGACCGTTTTTCGATGGACTGTTCGAAGGCGCAGATCCGCTGGAGCCAACAATTGGGCAGTTGTTCTACTACTTCTTTACGGAAGGTGACCCAACAAGCATTGATGATTGCTTCGCCGGTGGGGAAGTCGAAAGAGTGCTCGCCGGATGTGACATCGTTCTTGCTCACCGCCACACGACTACAAACCTGGGAGCAAAAGCGCACATACGCCGTGCCTGGGCCTTCGAAGCTGACGAAAACTGGCAGCAGACGGCGTCTGCCTACACTGAAGCCATCAACGTTATCGATGACCAACCCGATCTCCATTTGTGGCGCGGCGTGGTTTACTGGACCTTCGGCGATTACCCGACTGCCCTGGCGGACTTTGAAGCCGCCATCGATATTGGCTCTACCAGTACAGAAGTCTTTGGCAACAAGGCGAAAATGCTGGAATTTCTTGGGCGTTACGAAGACGGTGTCGATGCCTACAACAACGCCGAAATGAAGGAGGGGACAACAGAATTTGTGCTCACCGGCAGGGCCTGGTGCTTTTACAATCTGCGTAATTTTTCCAGCGCCCTTGCGGATTACAATGCTGCCGGAATACTCAACCCGAACGATGGCAACATTCATTTCAAACGCGGGCTGGTCCTATACGCTCTGGAGCGGCCTGAGCAGGCTTTGGCTGCATATGACCAGGCGCTTCAACACATCCCCCAGAACGCCAGGGTCGCCAGCCTCAGAGCCAACCTGGGTATCCGGCAACAAACCAGCGAAGCCGAAGTGTTTGACGGTTTAACTGATCCCGAAACAGCACCACTCCTCGCAGAGGCCTTTGCCGATCGAGCCTACGAACAATACCTATATGGGAATTTCAAAGAAGCGTTTCAGGACTTTGATCACGCAATCAACCTGGCGGGAGGAACGATCGACATCTATGGAGTAAGGGGACATATCTATCTTCTGTCCCGCAAGTTTGATCTGGCTGAAAGGGACTTCAGGGCCAGCCTGGAGATCGATCCAAGTGGCATCTATGCCCTGGTGGGAATGAGCAGCCTCCATCGTCTCACCGGCGATCTGAACAAGGCATTGGTGCACACGACTCTTGTCACATCGCTTTATCCCGACAATGCGGTTGCACAAGGTGTCCACGCACATGTTTTGGCGGATTTGGGCGAGGTAACTGCGGCAACTGCAGCCTTCGAGATTTCTCTGGAACTGGATTCCTTTGATCCTATTACTTTTCACAACCGCGCCAGATCCCTGCACATTCCAAATGGCAACATGGAGGCCGCGTTGAAGGATCTGTTAGAGGCAAAAGCTCTGTCGCCAACCGAACCGGCAGTCCATCATTCTCTCGGTTACTACCATTTTGTGAACGGCAATGAGGAAGAAGCCATGTCGGTTTGGAGCGATGCCTGCGTAAATCCACCGCCCGTAAATGTGCGCGAGTGGCAAATGCAACTCACTCTCGCAGGGTATTATTCTGGCATGGTCGATGGTTATTGTGACGATCGGGTAATAGAGGCTTTCCGAGCCTGCGCTGCAGACCGTTGCGCTTTTTGACATTGCAGTCGCATTGACGGTCTCGCGTGATTGCAATTTCCCGACTTAACTTGTAGTCACTGGCAGTCCTTGGCGGCACAGGTTGGATGCCCACAAATCGCATGCAAAAAATGATATCAATTGCCGGCCTCTCGAAAGTCTATGCAAACGGCTTCAACGCCTTGCACACCATCGATCTCGAAATCGAGCGCGGCGAAGTCTTCGCGCTTCTGGGGCCTAACGGCGCCGGCAAGACAACGTTGATCTCAATCATCTGTGGAATTGTTACACCGTCAACGGGCACGGTCACCGTAGATGGTCACGACATCATCCGGGATTACCGGGCCACCCGTTCGCTCATTGGCCTCGTGCCCCAGGAATTGACAACCGAGACATTCGAAAGTGTCTGGAACACCGTCACTTTCTCCCGAGGACTGTTCGGCAAAAAACCGGACAATGACTACATCGAAAGGCTGCTCAAGGACCTGGTGCTCTGGGACAAGAAAGACGAAAAAGTAATGACGCTTTCCGGCGGCATGAAACGTCGTGTTTTGATCGCCAAAGCCCTGGCGCACGAGCCCCGCGTTTTGTTTCTTGATGAACCGACCGCTGGCGTTGATGTGGAGCTTCGCAAGAACATGTGGGACATCATGGGTCGCCTGCGCGAAGACGGTGTCACCATTATCCTCACGACGCACTACATTGAAGAAGCCGAAGGCATCGCCGACCGTGTCGGGGTCATCAACAATGGCGAGATCATCGTCGTCGAAGACAAAG
>JAJFHB010000177.1 GCA_021775795.1 Hyphomicrobiales bacterium
CGGTTGCCAAGGACATCATGTTGAAACTGCTGGAACTGGATCCGGCAGGGCAGGCGCCTTATTTGCCGGATAGCCAGGAAGTAAGGGCACCGACAGATACAGCCGGGGTTTCTAATGGCTGAGAGCTGGAATGCCGAGCGCACTCTGACACTGCAGAGCAAGTTCCTCAGGCTCAACTGGGTGGTGGTTGCAATTGTCGGTGCCATTGCAGGGCTTGGCGCAGCAATGCTCTATTCCGTTGCCGGAGGCAGCCTTGATCCCTGGGCTGGGCCACACCTGATGCGTTTCGGCTTTTGTTTTGCCGTTCTGGTGGCGGTGGCGCTTGTTGATATCCGCATCTGGTTGCGCTTTTCCTACATCATCTATGCAGCGGTCTTCGGCTTGTTGTTGCTGGTGCCCATCCTTGGAGTTAAGGCCATGGGTGCGCAACGCTGGCTGGAGGTCGGGGGCATGCAGGTGCAACCCTCCGAGTTCATGAAGATTGCCCTCGTGATGGCGCTTGCGGCCTATTTCCAGCGTCTGCCGGAAGGTGTGATCGGCAAACCGCACCGGCTTATCATTCCGTTTTTGCTCATTGCTGCTCCAGCGCTTCTCATCGCCCGCCAACCGGACCTTGGGACTGCGGGGCTGGTCTTCGTTGGCGGTGTTGCCGTGATGTTTCTGGCCGGTGCGCACTGGGCCTACTTTGTCTCGGGAGGCATTGCTTCCCTGGCCTCGCTGCCGGTGGCCTGGCATCTTTTGCACGACTATCAGAAAAGCCGCATTCTGACGTTTCTTGAACCCGAACGTGACCCGCTTGGGGCGGGCTATCATATTCTGCAGTCAAAGATTGCCGTGGGCTCAGGCGGGCTCGACGGCAAGGGCCTGATGAACGGCACTCAAAGTCAGCTCAACTTTCTGCCCGAAAAACACACGGACTTCATCTTCACGACGCTGGCTGAGGAGTTGGGGCTGATCGGAGCCTGCGTTCTGTTGGCGCTCTACGCCATGGTGCTGGGCTTTGGGCTTTACGCTGCCTGGCGATCGGACAACCGATTTGGGCGGTTGGTGGCCTCGGGTGTTTCTTTCACGTTCTTCCTCTACGTCTTCATCAATGTGGCGATGGTAACGGGGCTTGTGCCGGTTGTTGGGGTGCCGCTGCCGCTCGTCTCCTATGGCGGTACGGCCATGTTGACGCTCATGGCAGGTCTTGGCCTTGTCCTCAATGTGGCGCTTCATAAGTCAGTTGCAATCGAGAATGTTTCGGCAGCACCGCCGGTGCGCTGGCCGCCATGGCCAAGCAAAGGGTGAAGGCTGGAATGTTGTGCCAAAGCATGTGCCTTCATCGTTGCCCTCCGATATGCTCTCGCGGGACAGATAACGCGTTGCAATCGGGAAGGGGCGCCAGGTCCAATGTCTATTGAAGGGGCAGCGAAGGGCACCGTCTTCACTGACGGTGTATTTGACTTCCTGCACGTCAATCACATCTCGTTTCTTGAAGAAGCCGCCGGATTTGGTGACAGGCTAGTGGTTGGCGTTGTCTCGGATGCGCAGACGGCAGCGTATAAGCGCAGGCCCATCATGAGCGAAGATGAGCGTGTGCAGATGGTCGAGGCTCTTGCGTGCGTGGATGAAGCTTTTATCATCAAGGAAGCGCTGACACCTGAGACCATGGAACAGATACTTGCGAAATATCATGTATCGGCTGTGGTTTATGCAGGTGACAGTACGCCTGAGTTTTATGTACCGGCGGAGCGGGCCGGCATCATGACCCGTCTTCCCTACCGCTCAGGTGTCAGCTCAAGAGCAGTTATCGAACGTGTCATCGGGCGGCACCTCGATGATGATCTCTAGGTATCGTCGCCTTTCCGCTGGTAGGGCCGACTTTCGGGATGCCTGCACGGCATGAATGGATCGGCCCGGCCTTCATGCGGTATCCGCTGATCCAGGGGTGGCAACTGCATGTAGTCGCCATAGCGGCGTGATATGTACCTGTCCGGGTTTCGGGGCGCCAGCAACTTGGAACCCTCAAACTCGATCCGTTCCAGTGGGAAAATTTCGTCTCTGTCATAGGCTGTCTGCCGGACGGGATTAATCAGTTGGCCCGCCGCATTTTCAGGGTAGAGAAGAATGTCTAACTGCAGACCGTTGTGTGCAGCGACGTGAAGATTCTTCGACTGCCATTCAATGTAGTTGCTGTGGCGGTCCCGCAACTTGACCATAATTGATGATTCAAAGTCCGGATCGGTGTCGTTGTTCTGGAAAAATATGTCGGGTGGCAGCCTGTCTGTCACCTGAAGAAAGGCGTCGTAGTCTTCAAATGTCATGGCAACGTCAATGTCACCATCCCAGGGGATCATGCCCCGGTGTCTGAGAGCGCCGATGAGCGTGCCGGCAGTCATCCAGTAGGAAATTTTTTCGTCAGTACATATGTAGTCCAGGATTTTCAGCATGCGGATCATGACATTCTGACACTGCCGCAGGCAGGTGTCGCCTTCTTCGCGGCGATCAGGGAAGAGGCGGTCAAAGGGGATGTCTGAGCATCCCTCGCTTGGGGGATCTACCATACCGTCCAGTTGCTCCAGTCAGACTGTTTCGCCGTATCCGCTGCAGTTGCAATTGGCCTGGCGGGGTTGCCCGCAGCAGTGACATTGTTTGCTATATCCGACACCACGGCGGCACCAGCGCCTATGCAGCAGTCGCATCCGATCTTTGTGTGTGGCCGGACATTGGCACCAACACCCAATACCGTGCGCGAGCCGATGGAAACATGACTTGCCGTTGCAGCGTTTGGGCCGAACGTGACACCGGTGCCGATATGACAATCATGGCTAACGACCGCGCCAGAATTCAAGATGCTACCGGCGCCAACGATCGCGTTCGTGCGTACAACTGCGTTTTCGGCGAGAAAACAGCCATCGCCAATCTGAGCGCTTGGGCTGATGGAGGCTGAGGG
>JAJFHB010000178.1 GCA_021775795.1 Hyphomicrobiales bacterium
GTGTCTCATGATATCAAGCATTGGTCTGATCTCCAGGGGTGTGGTGTTGAAACAAGGCCGCAGACAGTGGCTGATAGAACTAGGCAACCCGCCGTCCGACGATGCCGACAATGTCGCCCATAATGGCGTTGAGCTCAAAATCCTTCGGCGTATAGATCGCCGCAACCCCGCATTGTTTCAGGACTGCTGCATCATCAGGGGGAATGATGCCGCCGACAACCACGGGGATGTCTGTGAGACCTTCATCGCGCATTCGGTTCATGACATCGCGCACCAGCGGCACATGTGAGCCTGAGAGAATGGACAGGCCAACAACATGCACGCCTTCCTCCAAAGCTGCAGAGACGATCTGTGCAGGGGTGGAACGGATGCCTTCGTAGACAACATCCATGCCGCAGTCGCGGGCCTTGACTGCGATCTGTTCAGCGCCGTTTGAATGGCCATCCAGGCCGGGTTTGCCGACCAGAAGTTTCAACCTGCGGCCAAGTTTGCCGGATACTTCCTCGACCTGGGCAATCAGTGTTCCACCGCCGTTGACCGAAACCCGGGCCGGAGCTCCGCCAACGCCGGTCGGGGCGCGAAATTCGCCGAAAACTTCGCGTAGGACCGTGCCCCATTCACCGGTTGTGACACCGGCCTTGGCTGCAGCTATGGATGGTTCCATAATGTTGGTTCCTGTTTCGGCAGCCGTGCGCAGATGGCTGAGCGCTGCCTCAACGGCTGCTTCATCACGACCCTCGCGCCAGGCGTCCAGACTGGCAATCTGATTGCGTTCGACATCTTCGGAGATGCTCAAGATGCCGCCATCGCTTCCGCCTTCAAGCGGTGAGGGTTCCGTCTCCGTATAAGCGTTGACGCCAACGACGATCTGCTCGCCACTTTCTATGGCGCTGATCCTTGCTGTGTTCGATTCAACCAGACAGCGCTTCATATAGCTTTGCTCGACCGCCTCAATGGCACCGCCCATCTCGTCAATTCGTGCCAGTTCGGCGCGCGCTTCCTGTTTGAGAGCTTCAACCTTGGCTTCGATCTCCTTCGAGCCGGAGAAGATGTCGCCATAGTCCAGAAGGTCTGTTTCCAGCGCCAGGATCTGCTGCATGCGCAAAGACCATTGCTGGTCCCAGGGCCGGGGCAGGCCAAGGGCTTCGTTCCAGGCAGGAAGCTGCACAGCGCGGGCGCGGGCATCTTTTGAGAGCACCACGGCCAGAGTTTCGATGAGAATGCGATAGACGTTGTTTTCAGGCTGCTGTTCAGTGAGGCCAAGCGAGTTCACCTGAACGCCGTAGCGGAAGCGGCGCAGTTTGGGGTCTTCGACGCCATAGCGGTCATGGGTGACTTCATCCCAGAGATCGACAAAGGCCCGCATTTTGCAAAGCTCAGTGACAAACCGCAGTCCTGCATTGACGAAGAATGAGATGCGCCCGACGACGCGGGGGAAGTCTTCATCGGAAACAACGCCCGAGGCTTTGACGTTATCGAGAATTGCACAGGCATTTGCCAGAGCAAACGCAAGCTCCTGTACCGGTGTCGCACCCGCCTCCTGCAAGTGATAGGAGCAGACATTCACCGGGTTCCACTTTGGCACCTCTTTATAGGTGTATGTGATGACATCGGAGGTGAGCTTCATGGAGGCGGCAGGCGGAAAGATATAGGTGCCGCGTGAGAGATATTCCTTGATGATGTCATTCTGGGTTGTGCCGGTAAGGCTCTTGCGGTCTGCACCCTGTTCGTCGGCAACGGCAATATAGAGGGCCATCAGCCAGGGGGCGGTGGCGTTGATGGTCATCGACGTGTTCATCTGCTCCAGCGGAATATCCGCGAACAATTCGCGCATATCGCCGATATGAGAGATGGGAACACCAACCTTGCCGACTTCGCCACGGGCAAGCACATGATCAGCGTCATAACCGGTCTGGGTTGGCAGATCGAAGGCCACGGAGAGGCCTGTCTGGCCCTTTTCCAGGTTGCCCCGATAGAGCTCATTTGAGGCTTTTGCGGTGGAATGACCGGCATAGGTGCGGAAAATCCAGGGTTTGTCTCGCCCGTTCTTCATTTTTTCCACTTTCCCCCAAGGTTCAGATCGTGCCATTATTTCGCACATGCAATGCGAAAGTGCTGTTTTGTTGCAGCGCAAAATAGTTTAGTTTCAGAGTTGCATTGCTAGCAAGAAATTTCATCACTTTTCAGGAGTACGCGGGTCATGAGCGCGGAACAGGCAGCAGAGCAGACGAATGCGGCAAACGATACGCCGGTCGTGAAGGATCTGTATGAATTCGGCGAAATCCCGCCGCTTGGGCATGTGCCGAAGAATATGTACGCCTGGGCGATACGTCAGGATCGGCATGGACCGCCCGAAGACGCCATGCAGGTTGAAGTATTGCCGACCTGGGAACTGGACAGCAACGAGGTGCTGGTTCTCGTGATGGCGGCGGGTGTCAACTATAACGGCGTGTGGGCATCGCTCGGCACCCCGATTTCTCCGCTCAACGTTCACAAGAATGACTATCACATCGCGGGCTCCGATGCCTCGGGCGTCGTCTGGGCCGTCGGCTCCAAGGTGAAGCGGTGGAAAGTGGGCGACGAGGTCGTCATCCATTGCAACCAGGATGATGGCGACGATGAGGAGTGCAATGGCGGTGATCCGATGTTCTCCAACTCGCAGCGTATCTGGGGATATGAGACACCGGATGGATCTTTCGCCCAGTTTGCGCGGGCACAGGCCCAACAGCTCATGCAGCGCCCGCAGCACCTGACCTGGGAAGAAAGCGCCTGTTATACGCTCACACTTGCGACCGCCTATCGCATGTTGTTCGGTCACCGCCCGCATATCCTGCGCCCGGGACACAATGTGCTGGTCTGGGGAGCATCAGGCGGGCTCGGATCATTCGCGGTTCAACTGTGTGCGACAGCTGGAGCTAATGCCATCGGCATCGTCTCTGACGATGACAAGCGCGATTTTGTCATGCAGCTTGGCGCCAAGGGCGTCATCAATCGCAAGGATTTCGACTGCTGGGGCCAGCTTCCCGATGTGGGTTCAGACGAATACGATACCTGGATGGGTGAAGTGCGGAAGTTCGGCAAGGCGATCTGGGAACACACGGGCAAGGGCACAAATGTTGATTTTGTCTTTGAACATCCGGGCGAAGCGACATTCCCGGTTTCCTGCTTCGTGGTGAAGCGCGGGGGCATGGTGGTTTTTTGCGCCGGCACCACCGGCTACAAGCTGACCATGGATGCGCGCTATGTCTGGATGCACCAAAAACGTATTCAGGGATCACACTTCGCTCATCTGAAACAGGCAAGCCAGGCCAACAAGTTGATGGTTGAGCGGCGGATCGACCCGTGCATGTCGGAAGTCTATGCGTGGGAAGACATTCCCCGCGCGCACACGCGCATGTGGAATAACGAACATGCGCCTGGAAACATGGCGGTGCTGGTGAACTCTCCGCAGCCTGGCCTCAGGACATTTGAGGATGCAATGGAGATTTGCGGGACCTGAAGGCTTTCGGGCCGCAACTGGTTAGGGGCCTCGGGATATCCCGAGGTCCTGGTGCCGTGCTGGGAAGGCTCGAAGCTAACCATCCCGACAGGTTAGGTACGTGTTCGCCTAAAACGGAGTTATCAAGCCACCCTTCGGCCGCTCTGCCATGTTGCTCGGAGGGAGCAAACATTCTGCCATAACTTTGAGAGCGTCTCAGAAAATTTGGAGGGCTCATCCATTGGCGCAAGTTTGCAGAATTCAGCGGCAGTTGTATCGTCGACCTTGAAGACGGACGCCTGCAAGGCGCCGATATTCTCAATGTTTT
>JAJFHB010000179.1 GCA_021775795.1 Hyphomicrobiales bacterium
GGTTGGGGATGACAGTGAGAGGTTCGCCGCATTTACCATTGATGATGGTTACGCAGACAATTGCGAAACGGCATGGCCAATATTTGCCAAAGCAAACTGCCCTTTCACGGTCTACATCGCGACCAAAATTGTTGATGGAGATGCGGAACTCTGGTGGCTTGCGCTTGAGCAGATTGTTGCCACGAACGATACACTGTACGTCAGTGTGGACGGTGAAGAGCGGGAGCTCAAGGCTGGCTCACTCAGCGAGAAGACGTCTGCCTACAACGAAATTTACTGGTACTGGCGTGGCCTGCCTGAGCGCGAGTTAAGACGCAAGGCACGTAACCTGTGTGCCCGCTACAACGTCAGGCTGAGCGACATTTGCCGCCGCGAGGCGATGACATGGAAACAGCTACGCGAACTTGATGCTGATCCACTGGTGACCATTGGGGCACACACTGTAAATCACGTTGCACTTGGCAAGATTGATGAAGTGGACGCCAAACTGGAAATGAACCTTTCCCGGGAACGTCTCGAACGGGAACTCGGTCACCCCGTTGAACATTTTTGTTACCCATACGGAGATCCCGCTTCAGCCGGGATGCGCGAATTTGAACTTGCAGACGAACTGGGATTCACCTCTGCGGTTACGACCCGCAAGGGCCTGATCTATCCCGATCACGATCAGCACCTGCTGTCTTTGCCCAGAGTTTCGTTGAACGGTGACTATGAAAGCCTGAGGTATATAGATCTGTACCTGTCGGGTGCTCCATTTGCCCTGTGGAATGGTTTTCGCAAAGTGAATGCGGCCTGAACTTAGTCCTCGCTCTGATCAACCAATCTGTTCAACAAAGCGGATGTTTCCTTGCTCTCAACAACTGCAACGATTTCGAAATCAACGAGTTCGTTCCAGTTTGCCACCCATTCCTGCAACAACACGGCGTTGTCGCATGACATCAGCTGAAAACAACGTTTCAACTCGATATCAATCCAGCTGCCTTCATAGCTGATACCGTCCGGCATCATCCGGCCCTGATCGCGAAATCTTTCGTAGACGGGTTTGGGATTGCCGTTGCGAAAATGTTCAATGACCATGAACAGCATGAATGCGTTCCTCTCAACTGGTGCACCACAATCTCCGGCCCACCGGATCAGGTAGAATCTGGGCGTTGCATCCAGGATATCAGAAACATGGCAGGCGGCAGCCATACAAAGCCTGCAACAACGAAGTAGGCCGCCTGTGCCCACCCCCCCAGAGGAATGATGTAGTTTGACGCCACGCCCATTGCCAGCAGACAATAAATCACCAGGTAGGCGAGGAGGGCAAAAATGCCGATAAACTTGCGGACTCTGGCTGGCATGACGATTAAGGACAGTTTGCCTGTGGTTGTTTGCTATCGTTTCTATAGCGCAAAGCCGTCCCGCAGAGGGAAACATCCCACAATCACGCGACGCCGTGCCACGTCGGTCGCTTGGCGCTGAGTGCTTGCGCACCGTGTTTGCCACAGCTAACAAATTCGGCAATGCCCTCTCATCTGAACAATCCAAGTACGGGCGATGCATGTTCATCGCCATCGATGCGGCGACTGGTATGGCTGTGGCTCGTCCTCATTGCCTTGCTAATATCCATAATTGTTGTTGTCGGGGGAGCGACACGCCTGACCGATTCCGGATTGTCGATTACGGAATGGCAACTCATTGTTGGCGTCGTACCACCGTTAAGTGAAGCTGCCTGGCTCGAAGCCTTCGACGCATACAGAGAAATACCTGAATACCAGCAGATCAACCGCGGCATGTCTCTCGACGCGTTCAAGTCGATCTACTGGTGGGAGTGGGCACACCGCTTCCTGGGTCGTTTCGTTGGAGTTGCGTTCTTCGCCCCGTTCGTTGTTTTCTGGTTCTTAGGGGCCCTTGAGGGACTGAAAGCGAAACTGAGCGTGGCGCTCATCTTGGGAGGCGCACAGGGCGCGCTTGGCTGGTACATGGTGCAAAGCGGCCTGGTGGATCGGGTTGATGTTTCGCAATACCGGCTGGCGGCTCATCTCGGTCTGGCGTTTGCGCTATTCGGCTACATTTTGTGGATCATCTTCGGGCTTGGCTCGAAGAACAAACCCGCCAGATTGAATTCTGCAGGGCCGAAGTTGGCCTTATGTGTTGCAGCACTTGTGTTCATGCAAATTGTTCTGGGAGCCTTTGTAGCTGGTCTTGATGCAGGGCTTGGCTACAACACCTGGCCACTTATGGATGAGCGCTGGGTGCCCGATGGCCTGTTCGAAATGAGACCTTTGTGGGCAAACCTGTTCGAGAATTCGATAACCGTACAATTCAACCACAGGATGCTCGCATACGTGATTTTGTTGGCAGCTTTGGTGCAGGCAACATGGTTGTGGCGCAAAGATGCGCACGCCGCTATGCGCCGTTCCAGTGTGCTGGTGCTCGTGGCCGTGTTGGTCCAGGCGGGAGTGGGAATTGCAACTTTGCTTAACCAGGTGCCGTTGTCACTTGGCCTTGCCCATCAGTTTGTGGCGCTTGCTGTCTGGGGGCTTGCCCTTCAGCACGTGCACAAAGCACTTTACCAGGGCGCCGAATGAAAAGAGGCCCGGTTGTACCGGGCCTCTCCTCGTCAATTGTGATTGTGTATTCAAACAGCAGAAGCGAGAGCCTGCTCCAGATCCTTGATAATATCTGAGGGATCTTCCAGCCCTATTGAAAGCCGAAGCACGTCCGGCCCGGCGCCGGCGGCAATTTGCTGATGTTCCGACAACTGCCTGTGAGTTGTGGAGGAGGGGTGAATAATCAACGTGCGCACATCACCGATGTTGGCAAGATGTGAGATCATTTCCACATTGCTCACCACTTTTACGCCGGCCTCATAGCCGCCGCGCAGTCCAAACGTGAACACCGCACCGGCACCCTGCGGGCAGTATTTCTGTGCGAGTTTATTATGTCGATCTCCCGGGAGGCCTGCATAAGAGACCCAGGCCACATCTTTATGTTCGTTCAGCCAGTCAGCCACCACCATGGTGTTTTCACAGTGTTTCTTCATTCTCAGGGAGAGAGTTTCCATGCCCTGGATAATGAGAAAGGCATTCATCGGGGATATGCAGGGCCCAAGGTCACGCATGCCCAGAACCCGGCAGGCAATGGCAAAGGCTATCGGTCCGAACGTCTCGTGCAATTTCAAGCCGTGGTAGGATTCGCATGGCTCGCTGAGGGTCGGATAGCGTCCCTCGCGTGACCAGTTGAATGTTCCAGCATCAACAATGACACCACCCATCGAGTTGCCGTGACCGCCAATAAATTTCGTCAGCGAGTGAACAATGATGTCGGCTCCATGTTCAATGGGGCGACACAGGTAAGGTGTGGCAAGCGTGTTGTCGACGACGAGAGGCACACCTGCAGCACGCGCAATTTTTGAGATGCCGGCGATGTCCACGACCACGCCACCAGGATTGGCGATCGACTCGATGAAGATGAGTTTGGTTTTCGGCGTGACGGCTTTCTCGATGGTTGAAAGATCGGTTGCATCAGCCCAGTTCACATTCCAGTCGAACTTCTTGAAAGAGTGATTGAACTGATTGATGGAGCCGCCATAAAGCTGGCCAACAGCGACAAACTCATCGCCGGGTTCCATAAGGGCATGGAAGATCAGCAACTGGGCGCCATGGCCCGAGGCGCAGGCGAGCGCTGCGGTTCCACCTTCCAGCGCTGCAATGCGTTCTTCCAGAACAGCCTGGGTCGGGTTCATGATGCGGGTGTAAATGTTTCCGAATGCCTGAAGACCAAAAAGCGAGGCTGCGTGATCGACATCGTCAAACACGAATGACGTGGTTTGATAAATCGGTGTGGCGCGGGCGCCTGTGGTCGGGTCCGGCTGTGCACCTGCATGAATGCATAGGGTATCGAAGTGGGGTGTATCGTCCGAGCTCATGCCAATTGACTCCTCATCACTGCAGCATTTGTTGTCACGCGCCGAACGTTTCAGACGCGATTGTGACGAACTTAACCGGCTCTGAGACAAGGCTCAAAGACTTTCGCGCAATATTAGTGAAGGAAATTCGGCGTCTAAGAACCGCGCGTTGCGATCGAAAGGCTCTGAATGCGGTTACCGAAGAGCACGGCGCGCTTGCTCGATATGCGCCCTGAGACAGCTCCAAGCCACCCCCATTCGCCGCTGAGTTTGCCATATTCCATCTTCGGGCAACGGTCCATGACGACCTTTAATCCGGCCTTTTCCGCCCGTTCCGCGGCTGCATCATTTCGAACGCGCAGTTGCATCCAGACAACCTTAGCGCCGATGGCAATGGCCTCGTCCGTTAAGGCGTCGGCGGCCTCCGAGTTTCGGAATATGTCCACCATATCCACGGGCTGATCGATTTCGGAGAGGGAGCTGAAAACTTTCTGCCCCAGTATCTCGCGCCCCGCTTCGCGTGGGTTCACAGGCACAATGTTGTACTCTTTGGTGAGGAGATACTTCATGGCGAAATAGCTGGGCCTCACATCATTCGCACTGGCCCCAACCATGGCTATGGTCTTCACATCTTGGAGGATCTTCCGAATATAGGCTTCGCTGTATGTGTCGTGTTGCAAAGCTCAATCGCCTTCCCATTGCGGTGCCCGTTTGTCGATGAAGGCGCCGATACCTTCCTCGGCGTCTCGCGCAAGCATGTTTTCAGTCATCACTGCCGATGCATAGGCGTAAGCCTGCTCGAGTGGAAGTTCAAGCTGGCGGTAGAAAGCTTCTTTTCCAAACTTGATTGATTGTCCTGACTGTGAAGCGATGTGCTGGGCAAGTTCGAGTGTGGCCTGTGCCAACTGATCGTCAGCCACGACGCGATTCACAAGGCCGATTTTCTGGGCTTTTTCCGCATCGATTGGATCAGCCGTCAAAAGCATTTCCATGGCGTCCTTGCGCGAAACATTCCGGCTCAAAGCAACCATCGGCGTGGAACAGAACAGGCCGATACTGGTGCCCGGCGTACAAAACCGGGCACTGTTTGCCGCTACGGCGAGATCACAACTTGCCACCATCTGACATCCAGCCGCTGTTGCCATCGAATGCACCTGGGCGATGATCGGTTTGGGATGATCGACGATTGTCTGCATGAGTCGCGCGCATTGTTCTAGCAGAACAGTAAAATATGCCCGGCCCCGGTCCGCATCCTGGCGCCGCGCCGTAATCTGCTTGAGATCATGGCCGGCGCAAAACACCGGTCCGTTGGCGGCGATAATGATGATGCGAACGTCATCATCTTGCGCCAGTCCATCAAGGGCATTTTGCAAGGCAGCCATCATCTCTTCGGACAGGCTGTTGCGCCGTTCCGGCGCGTTAAGTGTCAAGGTGACAACCTTGTCGTTGCGCTCTTGCTGCACAATGTCTGCTTGGCTCAGTTCTTTAGTGTGAACAGGCTTGTTCATTTTGGCTCCACCGAGTTTGGGTCTTGATCTTCCGCCCGTTCACTCTCTGATTTCCTGAATTATTTCTGCAATATGCGGATCACTGCTGACCCGCACTGCAACGTCAATGTTTTCCTGAGACGGGATGAAGGTTGCAAAACGCGCAATCAATTGATCTTTCGTCGCCTGTGGGAGGTCGCTTTCCCGTATCTCTTCAAGTGAATCCTGCAACTCCTCCAGATTACCTTCCTCGCTTACAGTGAAGGCCATAACAAAACTCATCAACGTCGCCTGCCACTCCCGGGCGTCTGAAAAACCATAGCTCATCACCGTTGACTGCAGGTCTTCATAAGTCGAAAGAGCCTGCAACATTGTTGCCGTGTCCGCAGGGTCAGCGTCGTTGCCGCCATAGCGTTCATAGAGTTCACGATAGGCGAGAACAGCGTTTTTGCTGCTTTCGTCTGTGAGCACAACCTGTTCAATAATCTGAAGGTTTTCGGCGTCCTGGGCCAGTGCCGGTTCAATGGGTGAATTCGTGGCCAGTACAAACGCCAGAACCAGGCTGACAGCCACATATCGAATGGACAACAACCGGCCAGCAATCTTCATGGAGGGGCTAACAGATACAGACATTCTTGGTCTCCGAAACATATACAAATGTACCTGAGCCCTACAATAGTCGGGTTCACCACGATAGGAAACGGCTTACGCGATCTATCGGACAGGGTAGGGAAGCAGGTCAACAGGAAATGGCGGTAATATAATACCGCATATATAAGTCACTCATTTATTTGGCAGAATTCGCGCCAATTTGTTGACTTGGTGAAACTGATGCCCTAGACATCCGCTCTGAAAGACAGCCAACAGTCCAGTTTGGCAAGGCTCCCTTTGGGCACCGGTGTACCGATGCTCGCTGATCGAGAGATATTCACATGAAAACCTATTCTGCAAAACCCACCGAGGTGGACAGAAAGTGGTTCCTGATTGACGCAGAAGGCCTGGTTGTAGGGCGTGTCGCAACGCTCATTGCCAACCGCTTGCGCGGCAAACACAAAGCCATGTTTACCCCTCACATTGACTGTGGCGACCACGTTGTTGTCATCAACGCTGAAAAGGTCTTGCTCACGGGCCGCAAGCGCGACGACAAGATTTACTATTGGCACACCGGATATCCCGGCGGAATCAAGCAGCGCAGAGCGAATGAATTGCTTGATGGCAAACATCCCGAGCGGGTCTTGCAAAAAGCGGTTGAGCGGATGATGCCCGGCGGGCCGCTTTCGCGTCAGCAGTTTAAGAAACTCAAGGTCTATGCGGGCGGAGAGCATCCGCACGAAGCGCAGCAGCCCGAAACACTCGATATCGCGGCGCTTAACCCCAAGAATACAAGGAGGGCATAATCAGTGTCTGACCAGGAAACACACTCGCTGGAAGATCTGGCGGACGCCTTGGGCGGCAGCGATGCGGTTGCCGATTTGCCTGTAAAGCGCGAGCCCAAGATCGATGCCCAGGGCCGCTCCTATGCAACAGGCAAACGCAAGAATGCCATTGCACGTGTCTGGATCAAGCCGGGTTCCGGCAAGGTTTCAGTCAACGGCCGGGAATTCGAAACCTATTTCGCACGCCCCGTCCTGCGCATGATTGTTCAACAGCCGATGATCGCCGCAAGCCGCAAGGATCAATATGACATCACTTGCACGGTTACAGGCGGTGGCCTCTCAGGACAGGCAGGCGCGGTACGTCACGGTGTCTCCAAGGCATTGACGTACTTTGAACCTGAGCTTCGCGGCGTCTTGAAAAGCGGTGGATTTCTCACACGCGATTCGCGCGTTGTTGAACGCAAGAAATACGGTAAGGCCAAAGCGCGTAAGAGTTTCCAGTTCTCCAAACGCTAAAGCCCGCAAGCTTTTGCTTGCCTCACAGATTGGAAAAGCAGGGCTCAGCCCTGCTTTTTTGTGTCGCTCACCGCATTCTATTGAAACTTGCCACCTCATCGTCGTCTATTTGGAATGTGGTCGAAATCCAAGGGCGGAACGCTGACGCTGTTGCCGCATGTCCAAGATGTCTTTTCAGACGGCCAGCTTTCCGCTACACCGCGCATCCATATTAAGCGAAGGATGAGGGTTATGTCGGATCAGCGGATCAAGGCGGGAGTACTGGGCGCGTCAGGCTACACGGGCGCTGATCTTGTGCGCCTGGCGGCATGTCATCCCAATCTGGAAATCAATCTCCTGACTGCAAATGCTCATGCCGGCGAACGCATGGGACAGGTGTTTCCTCATCTTGCGGGCCTCGAACTGCCTGAGTTGATCAAGGCGGAAGAGGCTGACTGGAGCAATCTGGACGTCGTGTTTTGCGGGTTGCCGCACGGCACAACGCAGGACATCATCGCGTCCCTGCCTGAACATATCCGCGTCGTGGACATGTCGGCAGACTTCAGGCTTCGCGACACGGAAACCTACGCCACCTGGTATGGTCAGGAGCACCGCGCTCCCGAGCTTCAAAAGCAAGCCGTTTATGGTTTGAGCGAGCACTATCGGGATGCCATCTCTGAGGCGCGACTCGTGGCCTGTCCGGGATGCTATCCAACGGCTGCGCTGTTGTTGCTCTTACCACTTCTCTCAGAGCAACTGATCGGATCAGAAAATCTGATCATTGATGCGAAGTCCGGCGTTTCCGGGGCTGGTCGGGGCGCGAAACAAGGCACACTGTTTTGCGAAACAGGTGAGGGGTTGTCACCCTACGCTGTTGCCAGCCATCGCCATGCCCCTGAAATTGAACAGGAACTCTCTGTTGCAGCCAACACGGATGTCTTGATCAACTTTACGCCTCACCTGATCCCCATGAGCCGTGGTGAGTTTTTGACGGTCTATGCGACACTTGCCCCGGGCACAACAGCATCGGACGTCCGTGCAGCCCTTGAGCAACGCTACCGTGATGAGCCGTTTGTCAGGGTGGCGGCTGAAGGTGTTCTCCCAGCCACACAACATGTTCGCGGTTCCAACTTCTGCCTTCTCGGTGTTTTTGAAGACAGGCTGCCGGGGCGGGTCATTTTGATGTCGACGCTCGATAACCTTGTGAAGGGGTCAAGCGGGCAGGCAATGCAGAACATGAACCTCATGTTCGGGCTGCCGGAGACAACGGGCCTCATGCAGCAGGCATTGTTTCCCTAGGCACTATGTTGCCTGCGTCTGTCCGGCCCGATCCTTAACGTAGCTACCGGGCGCATCTTCAATGGGCTCAAGTTCGCCGTCACCTGGCTTGCGGGCATTGACCTTCTTGCCTGACTTTTTCGCCAGCCACTTGCCCCAGTCGGGCCACCAGGAGCCTGCTGTTTCGGTTGCGCCATCGAGCCAGGCTTCAAGCGTGTCCGCATCCTCGTCGTTTGTCCAGTATTGGTACTTTTTGGCGTTCGGCGGATTGACCACCCCGGCAACATGACCGGAACCTGCCACCACCAGACGGGTTTCTCCACCAAGATACTTGCCGACCTTGAAGGCAGATGGGAGAGGAGCAATATGGTCATCCCTCGCAGCCAGATTGTAGGTAGGCACGTCAACTTTCGACAGGTCGATCGGCACGCCATCGAGAATCATTTTGCCCTGAGACAGATTGTTTTCGAGGTAGCATTCCCGCAGGTAGAAACTGTGCATGGCCGCGGGCATGCGGGTCGAATCCGAATTCCAGTACAGCAGGTCGAACGGAAACGGCTCCTTGCCCATGAGGTAGTTGTTCACAACGTATGACCAGATCAGATCGTTTGAGCGCAGCAAATTGAACGTCCCCGCCATGCTCTTGCCTTCGAGATAGCCACGCTCGGCCATGCGTTGCTCAAGAGCCTGGATCTGTTCCTCATCA
>JAJFHB010000180.1 GCA_021775795.1 Hyphomicrobiales bacterium
ACGCGTATTGCGTGACGGTGAAGGCCAACATCAGGTTCACAAGGACGATACCGGCTGCAAGCCCGGGCCCAATCAGATCATTCGTCAGGATGCCCGTTGCGGCGAGCGCTGCGACCAGAGCCCAAACGAAGATCAACACCCAGGCAGACATCGCGACCTGCGCGCGGATCACGCCTCGGCGCGAGAGCATCAGGACAAACAGCAATCCAAAAAACGATCCCGCAAGAATTGACATGCGGGCGATGCCCGCTGCGATTATTGGGTCCGTGTAGCCAAAGCCAATGAGACCGACACCGGCGATCAGCAGCAACAGCACCGGATAGCCGGCAACAGGCATACGCTTGCGAAGCTCCACAAACGTATAAAGACAGCCAAACAGGCTGAAAGCCATGGCGGTCTCGACAAAGCCCCGAATTTTAAAGGAGATCGCCGTTGTTACATCCAGAAGGATCGGCAGATATCCAAATTCAATGGCAAGGAAAGAGACGCCGGTCCAGGCAAACAGCGCTGCAAACGGGAACATGAGCTTGCGGCGGATGTTGAAGAGGCTCGAAATATAAATCGCCACCAGGATCGCGATGCCCAACAGCAGGCCGTGAAAGAAGGATACCTGCTGGCGTTGCGTGTCGAACGCATCTCCCTGCCATAGCATCAGGTTCTCGGGCCAGGCACCTGTCACCTCCAGGGCATAGGTAATCGTCTGGCTTGGCGGAATGCGGAATGAAAATCCATCTGCAGTGTTGAGCGATTCAGGTGTTGGTGGAAGGCCCGGCGATGCCTGCGCATCTACCAGTATTCTGGTGCCAAATTCAGGCCATATGACACCGGACCCGACAAAACTGCGGTGCTGAGCGACCACCACATAATCAAGCGGGATTGGACTGGAGTTTCGGATGGAGAAAACCATCCAGCGGTAAATCGGACCCTGGGAACGGGCAGAAAGCCTGATGTGAGATACGGCACCGCTTGCATCAGGGGCGGTCTCCACATCGGTTTCGTTGGTGGTCGTTTCGACCCGTTCGGCGATGGCACTGATATCGATATTTGCTGAATCAAAGGGCGCGGCCATGATGTCGCGCGCGCGTGCATCATCCGCCCCTTGCACGAAGAAGAGGCTGAGAATTCCGAACAGCACGGCTAGCGCGCGAAACGGTGACACCGATAACTCCTCGCCAGTACCAGGACGCCTAAGCGTAGACCCCTGGTATACCCCCTCATTCAATCACTTGGTACAGTCCGCTTTAGCGGAATACAAGGCCTCCTCCATCTTATGGCAAACGTCGTGAACGCGGGACCGTAAATCCAGCACTAAGGCAACAGATCGTCCGATAGCAATGCAAACAGAATATGGTCCTGCCACTGGCCATTTATCTTGAGATACTGGCGGGCATACCCCTCTTCGGAAAAGCCGCATTTTCGAAGCAATCCGATCGATGCGGCATTGGAGGGCAGGCAGGCCGCCTCCAACCGATGCAAGCCCAGCTGATCAAAAATAAAGGGTGTGATTGTTGCTACCGCATCGCTCATCAGGCCGCGTCTCGAAAACGGCTGACCCACCCAATATCCCAGTGAAATGGCCTGGGCGACACCGCGCCTGACGTTCGACAAAGTCAGACCGCCTACCAAACGGGCGGTTTCACTTTCGTAGGCGAAGAACGGATAGGCCCTGTCTTCGCGCACATCCTGGTGATACCGTCGGATACGGCGGCGGAATGCGCCTTTTGTCAGATCATCGCGCGGCCACGTAGGCTCCCAGGGAACAAGGAACTCGCGACTTTCTTCCCGCAAATCCGACCATTGCCGGAAATCTGACAGCTGCGGCACTTTCAAGGTCACTTCGCGACCATACAACACCAATCCACTGTCTATGGACGGTACACTTCTTAGAAAGACCATTGGACCAAACACGACTTTTGAACTTCAGGCGAATTGTGCCGCGATACGATCATAAGATGCAACATTATTGATGTTACCAACAGCACTGTATGTAAGGGTGCCGCCACTCAACAGTTCGCCGGCAAGATCTGAGACTGCAGCCCGGTCGACCGCTTCGACTCGCGCCGTCACCTCATCAATGGGCACAATGCGATCGAAAGCAAGTAGCTGACGTGCCAGTTGATCCGCCCGCATGGCGGAGCTTTCCAGTCCCATGAGCAAGCCGGCCTTGAGCTGAGCCCGGGCACGGTCAACTTCATCTTCGCGCACATTTTCAGCGAAATGGGCAAGTTCTCCCGTCAAAACGGCTGTTAGTTCTTCTGTCAGTTCCGGGCTGGTGGCGGCGTAAACGCCAAACATGCCTGTGTCGACGAAGCATGAAGAAAAACTGCCGATGGAGTAGCAAAGCCCTCGCTTTTCCCTGACTTCCTGAAAGAGCCGGGACGACATCCCGCCTCCCAGCGCGCTGGAAAGTACCTGCAATGCGTAAAATTTATCAGCCGTGTAACCAGGCGCCTCTACCGCGAGAACCAGGTGCGTCTGCTCCAGCGGCCGTTCAGCAAATGCATGGCCTCCACCATAGTTGCCGGCCAGCCACTGCGGCGCGTTTGAGGGTTTGAGCGCCCCAAACTTCTCCGCAGCAATTGCAACAAAGCTGTCGTGATCAAGCGCTCCCGCAGCGCTCAGCACCATTGCCGGGCCGCCGTAATGTCGATCTCTGTATTCCGCAACACAGCCGGCGGTGATACTGCTCACGGAGGCGGATGTGCCCAGAATTGAGCGACCGAGCGGCTGCTCGGGATAGGCCAGTTCCTGGGCCATTTCGAAAACAAGATCGTCGGGCGCGTCGAGTGCGGCGCCAATTTCCTGAATAATGACCTGCCGTTCGCGCTCCAACTCAGAGGGATCGAACACCGGGTCCAGCAAGATGTCAGACAAAAGATCCAACGCCAGAGCAACGTCTTCCTTCAGCACCCGGGCAAAGTATCCCGTCGTTTCCATCCCGGTTGCAGCGTTCATATCTCCGCCTACCGCTTCTATTTCTTCAGCGATGGCCTGGGCGCTACGCCGCCGGGTTCCCTTAAAGGCCAGATGCTCCAGCATATGAGATATGCCGTGCTGGCTGTGTTCTTCACTTCGGGCGCCAGCGTTGACCCAGACACCGATTGAAGCTGTATGGAGGTGCGGCATCTCATGGGTGATCACCCGCATGCCATTATCAAGACTGCTTACTCTGACGGACATAAACTCTCCTAGGCCATCGGTGACTTTGAGACAATGTGAGCCTGCACCGCGGCAAGCGAATTTGGCAGCACATCATAACGTTCTTCACGTTCAAAAAGATCTGACAGATGAGGCGGCAGCTCAGCCTGGCGGCCACAGGCGCGTGTCACAGCATCGTTGAACTTTGCCGGGTGCGCCGTCGACAGGCAGACGACAGGCGTAGCAGATGGTTCGACTTTGCGCGCGGCCGCCACGCCGACAGCGGTGTGTGGGTCTATGAGCATGCCGGTTTCGGACAGCGTGCGCTTGATCTCTCCGAGGGTTTCGGCTTCATCCGTGCGGCTGGCGTCGAAATCATCATGAATGGCTGCATGGGCAGCGTTTGAAAGCGCAAACCCGCCCTGCGTTGCGAGATCGGACATAAGATCCGAGATCTTCGCACCATCCCGGCCATGGCCTTCGTAAAGCACGCGCTCGAAGTTGCTTGAAATCTGAATGTCCATGCTCGGGCTCATGGTCGCCATGACGTCGCCAAGGTCGTAACGGCCGGTCGCCAGCACCCGGGCGAGAATGTCATTCACGTTGGTCGCGATCATCAGCCGGTCAACCGGCAGCCCCATGCGTTTTGCCGCATAGCCCGCGTAAATATCGCCGAAGTTACCCGTCGGCACAGCGAAACTGACAGCTCTTGACGGTGAGCCCAGGGCGACCGCGGCCGTAAAGTAGTAGACAATCTGAGCCATAACACGCGCCCAGTTGATCGAGTTCACGCCGCCGAGGTTCATGCGGTCCCGGAATTCCAGGTCGTTGAAAAGCGCCTTAACAATTGTCTGACAGTCATCAAACGTGCCTTCGATCGCGATGTTATGCACACGCCCATCAAGCACCGTTGTCATCTGGCGGCGCTGCGCCTCACTCACCCTGCCCTTTGGGTGAAGTATGAACAGATCCGTTGCCTCGCGGCCCCGAAATCCTTCTACCGCTGCAGCACCCGTATCGCCAGACGTTGCACCAATGATTGTTGCGCGCTGCCCGCGGCGCTGAAGCTCATAGTCCATCATTCGGGACAGGAGCTGCATCGCCACATCCTTGAACGCCAGCGTCGGGCCATGAAACAGCTCCAGCAACCAGATGTTGGGAGCAAGCTGTTGCAGTGGCGTAACCGCTGGATGGACAAACGTCGCATAGGCATCATGTACCATGGCCGCCAGATCATCACGCGGGATGGCGGCGCCAATAAACGGTGTGATGACACGGATCGCCTGCTCGGCATAGGAGAGCCCTGCGAGACTTGCGATGTCGTCGCGAGAAAGTGTTGGCCATGACTGCGGCACATAGAGACCGCCATCGCGCGCCAGCCCAGCAAGAAGCACGTCTTCAAAGCCGAGCAAGGGTGCCGTCCCGCGGGTCGATTCATACTTCACAGGCAGTCTCCAGTTCGCTGTGTAAAAAGCCGGCTACGCTTTAGATCGTTTCGGGCATGCGGTTCAAGCCCTCATCCGCGTCCACACCATTCCCAGGTAGACAGCCAACAGGGTTGCAGCGAGGCCAAACCAGGTCAGAGCATATTCCATATGGCGGTTTGACAGTGATGACGCCTGCAGCGGCGCTGGCACTAACTGTGCGTCTGATCCTGTCGGCCCAAGGGCCTCAACAAGAAACGGCGCGAGTGCACCGTCTATTCCCTCTCCCATTGCGGCCTGGTCGCGCCAGAACCACTGGTTCGTTTCGACATCATTGTCGGGGACGAACCAACCCTGCATGCCATCGTGGCGGACCTGGGCAGCAAACACGGTGGAATTCTCCAGGGTGGTATCCGGCCGGTCAACCGCTTGCTTGTAGGCTTCGGGAACACCACCGCGGTCAACAAGGACCCACATACCGTCCTGCCGCAGAGGTGTGATGATCCTCCAAACCGCCTTCCCCTCGAGAATGTCATAGAGGTGACGTTCGTGTCCGTGGTCAAATTCACCGTTGAGGGTCACTCTCAAGAAACGGATGTCCTCGCCGTTCTCGAACAGCTGTACAGCTTTTTGCAGTGAGACCGGCTCAACTTCCGCCCGGGCAGCAATTTGCGCCAGCAGACCTTCTTTCCACTCCAGACGTTGAAGCTGCCAAAAGCCCAAAGAGAGCAGAAACACAAATGCGGCTGTTGCAGCAATTGAGAGAACCACAAAACTGCGCCGGAAACCGTTCACGGGCGATCAATGCGTCCTTCTTGCGCCTCCTGAGAATATTGCTGGCAAACAAGGATGCCCTTGGCGGGGCGCAACAACAAAAGCGGCAATCCGACTGCAAGTGGCAACCACATGATGGCATGCAGCCAGTACGGCGGTTGATATGAAATCTCAACCACCAGCGCCAGACCAACAACAATGAACCCGACAATCAGAATGATGAATACTGCGGGGCCATCGCCGGCGTCGGCAAATGAATAATCAAGATCGCAGGAAGAACAGCTTTTTGCGGTACCCAGATAGCCGTTAAAAAGCGGGCCCCTTCCGCAGCGCGGACAGCGCCCCCTCACACCTGCCGATATCGGGGATATGGCTGCGTAGTAAGGTTGACGATCCACCACGAACTCCTGCCCAAAATGCAGCGGCCGCCCCGAGGGACGGCCGTCGCGGTTGATTTTGGCCTAGTGTGCCGCCGGTGTTCCAGCGCCCCAGACGTAGATACAGGCAAACAGGAAAAGCCATACGACATCAACGAAATGCCAGTA
>JAJFHB010000019.1 GCA_021775795.1 Hyphomicrobiales bacterium
ACGCTCCAACCCAACGGTCTCGCGAATGTCGACGCCCTCTGCTGTGTGGAGCGCCCTGAAAAAGTCGGACGTATCCGGTGCTGCGACCCGCTGTAATATGCGGTCGGCCATCTCTATCAATGTGACGTCAACGTTTCGGGCTCGGGCCACCGCTGCAGCTTCGAGCCCAATGTAACCCCCGCCAATGATCAGCAACCTGCGGCCGTCGGAAAATTGCGCGGCCATTGCATCAACATCTGCAAGGGTGCGTACCGGGTAAATGCCGCCGAGTGTTCCTCCAACGGAGGCGGGGAGGAGGCGCGGGCGTGAACCGGTGGTTAAGGCGAGCCGGTCGTAGGTGAGCTTTTCACCATCTGCCAATTCTACTTCGCAAGCATCCGTGTCAATCGAGGCGACCGATGCGCCAAGTCGAACCTCAATGTTGTTCTGTTCGTAGAATTCCGGTGGCCGAATGTACAGCCTCTCCCGGTCAAGTTCTCCAAGGAGGTATTTTTTCGACAGAGGCGGGCGTTGGTAGGGAAAGTCCGGTTCTTCGCCGAGCAGAATAATTCGTCCTTCAAACTCAAGATCGCGCAGTTTTGCAACCAGGGAGGAGCCTGCCTGGCCGGCACCGATAACAACGAATGTTCTGTCCATGGCGGGTAGTTTCCCACAGCATCAAGAGGAGGCTCAACGAGTGCCGACAATTATCAGGAATTCAGCCACGCGCAACTACCGAATTTCATTCTGATATGTGGGTGACTATTCCGTTTACAAAGCTGAGAAGGGCGTCCCGCGATACAGGTTTCTCGATAACAGGGGCTGCAACATCCGCAATGAATCTGGCTGCCGCGGGGTCCAGACTGTCTCCGGTGATAAAGCCGAACTTGCGCTCACTTCCCGGCCATCGCTCCCTCACGGTTTCAAACAATGCGGGTCCGCTGAGGTCGGGCATTCTGAGGTCACAAAGGATGACGTCATAGGCAACTGTGCCCATGCGGGAAAGCGCTGTTTCAGCGCTTGCCGCAACTTCGGATTGCAGGCCTTCGTGGTAGAGCAGTTCAGCAATCATGCGGCCGACTTCTGCATCGTCGTCAATAACGAGAACCCGAAGCTCGCGCCCTAGATCCCAGGCATATGAACGGCCCTCTTTGTCCGTGCTGTTGTTGGGAGAGATGCCAGCGGGGAACTTCAGCTCAAACAGAGCGCCGCCGAGTGCAGCGTCAATTCCAACCTCAATCTCACCATCATGAGATTTGACGATGTTGTGAGCGATGGCCAGGCCAACACCGGTTCCAGAACCTTCGCTCTTGGTTGTGAAAAACGGCTCGAATATGCGTGAGCGAACGTCATCTGCAATTCCAGGGCCGCTATCGGCAACCGCATAGATGACGGTGTTTGATTTTTCATCGTGCCGGGCTGACACCGTCACCTGCCGGGGCGCCGGGTCGGCGCTCACCGCATGCTGGGCGTTGGTCAAAAGATTAGCGATAACCTGGGCGAGCTGGCCATCATCACCGAATAGCGCCGGCAAACCGGGTGAAACCTCAACGCGAAGATCAATGCCGCTGCTTTCGAAAGCATGTTCGACGAGGTCGATAGCGGCGCTGACGGGGATTGCTGCGGAAAAGGTTTTCTGAGCCGGCGGCTTTTGCCGGACGGCGGCCAGAAAGGGCTGGACAATGTCAGCGCAGCGGTGGGCGGCCGTGAGGATGCGGTCCGTGTGGCGCTTTACAGAACTGTCAAGTTCCTGTTCGCGCAACAGCTCCGCGCGCCCGATGACGACGCTCAACGGATTGTTCAATTCATGGGCGACGTTGGCGAGAAGCGCGCCCATGGAGCCCAGTTTCTCGTTGTGGCTGATGGCATCGCGCTGGTGCGCAACTTTGGCTTCCATCGCCCGGCGCTCGGTAAGGTCGCGAAGATAACCTGCAAAGACCTGTCTGCCCGTACCGACCGCTTCAATGATGGTGAGCTCTACCGGAAACATCTCACCACATTTTCTGCGGGCTTCGGTCTCAATGCGCTGGCCGATCATGCGTGCGGTGCTGCGGCCCGCGACATAGTTATCAAAACCCGCCTCGTGATGAGCGCGATGTTTGTCCGGGATGATCAATTCGACGATGTGAGAGCCGATTGCTTCCTCGCGCGGGTAGCCGAACATGGCTTCGGCAGCGCGGTTGAATTCGAGAACCGTGCCACAATCATCGATAACCACAATACCGTCGAGTGCACCATCGATTATGGCGGAGCGCTCAAGCAATTGCGCTTTGAGCACCTTGTGCTCAGCATCCTCGTGGGCGTTATCAGTCATTGGTAAATCAGCATATGTTCAGCTTAAACCCCAAGCGGCAATCTGCCAGCGCTGGCAGCATTGTATTGTGTGATGCTCCCTCACCCAAGTCTTCAGCGTTGACCGGAGCTTGAAAACCCTACCGCGGCGCCAGGCGGATCGCACCGTCCAGGCGGATCGATTCGCCGTTCAGCATGTCATTGTCGATTATGTGTTTCACAAGTGCTGCATATTCTTCGGGTTTGCCCAGGCGCGAGGGGAACGGTACCGAGGCGGCAAGAGCATCTCGGGTCTCATCGGGCAGGCCGTCGAACAATGGTGTGTGAAACAGGCCCGGCATTATGGTGACAACCCGAATGCCGTCGCGGCAAAGATCGCGGGCAACAGGAAGCGTAAGGCCAGCCACACCTGCCTTTGACGCGGCATAGGCGGCCTGGCCGATCTGGCCTTCAAGGCCTGCCACTGAAGACGTGCTTATGCAGACACCGCGCATGCCGTCTGCGGTTACAGGATCAACTGTCAGCATGCCTGCAGTGCACTTCGCCAACATCCGAAACGTGCCGATAAGATTGACCTGGATGACTTTTGTAAAGTCATCGAGGGAGTGATGACTCACCTCGCCCGTATCGCGCTTGCGCGATGCGGTCTTGGCGCCAATGGCGATGCCCGCACAATTTACCAGAACACGCTCTTGTCCGTGTGCTGCCCGGGCCCGTGCGAGGCCAGCATCGACGCTGGCGTCGTCACAGACATCGACGGAACAAAAGGTGCCGCCAACATCTGCGGCAATGCTTTCACCGCGTTCCTGATTGAGATCGAAGATCGCAACCTTCGCGCCTTGAGCCGCCAGGGCTCTGGCGGTTGCTTCACCAAGCCCGGATGCGCCGCCTGTGACCACGGCTGCAATGTCACTGTTAAGGTTCATTTCTGTCTCTCCCGATGATTGCGTTGCGTGTACTGCTTGCAACGAAACTTGCGAAAACAGGTTCCGGTGCCCATGTTAAGGGTGTAAACATTGCATGAGAACTGATCAGAGCCCGTGAAAGCGTATGTCCAGCCCCAATCTTACCGATGCAGCCTGCGAAGAATTGAGCAGCGACAAAATACATTTGCCGATGGTGCTTGAGGGCAACGAAAAGCGCGTCGAACGCGGTTTTTGGAAGAAGCTGATACGTGTTGGGGCGTTCATCCCGTTTTCCGAGGATCTGGTCGCGGCCTACTATTGCGCGCGCGATCCCAAGACGCCTACCCGTGTACGAGGTGTATTGATTGCAGCGCTTGCCTACTTTGTCATGCCTGTTGATGTGGTGCCGGATTTCATCGCAGCCCTTGGTTTCACCGACGATGCCACGGTTCTGGCAACGGCTATTTCCATCGTGTCCACGCATGTCAAACCCCGGCACCGGCTGGCTGCGGCGAATGCGATCGCCGATCTCAAGGCACCTGATGAGAGTACTGGCAATGCTGGGGTGCACGGCTGATCCCCTAAAGCTCGATGATTATCTTGCCTTTGACTTCACGGTTCAAAAACGCCCGCAGTGCGGCAGGTGTGTCTTCGAGAGCAATGCGATCGTGGATATGCGGCTTAATGGTGCCGTCAACACACCAGTTGAGCAGGGTCGTGGTGTTGGCTAGATGGCGCTCAGGGTTGCGTTGAACAAAGGCGCCCCAGAAGACGCCCACCAGTGAGCAGCCTTTCAACAGCACGAGGTTCAAGGGGATCTTCGGGATATCGCCCGCAGCAAAGCCGACAACAAGAAACCGCCCGTTCCAGGCGGTCGCACGCAATGCGGCTTCTGCCAGATCACCGCCGACGGGATCGTAGACCACATCGGCGCCTTCACCGCTGGTCAGTTCTTTCAGCCGGTTCTTGAGGTCTTCGGTTTCGTAGTTGATGGTTTCGTCTGCGCCAACCTGCCGGCAGAATTCGAGCTTGTCGGCTGAGGATGCCGCAGCAATCACATGTGCACCCAAAGCCTTGCCGATTTCGACCGCGGCCTGACCCACACCACCGGAGGCGCCAAGTACGGCCAGCTTGTCTCCAGGCTTCAGGTCGGCGCGGTCTTTCAGGGCGTGAAAAGACGTGCCATACGTAATTGTGATGCCCGCGGCGATGGCGAAATCCAGACCTTCCGGCACCGGTATGACATTTTGCGCCGGCACGGCAATCTCTTCGCGGGCGGCGCCATAAGTGGAATATGCCATAACCCGGTCGCCCTCAGCAAAACCGGTGACACCGGCGCCAACGGCCTTTACGTAGCCAGCGACTTCAGCCGCCGGAGAAAATGGCAGTTCCGGTTTGAATTGATATTTGTTTTGAATGATCAGCGTGTCGAAAAAATTCAGACCCACAGCGCGGGCGGTGATAACAATCTCACCGGGCCCAGGTTCAGGTGAAGGGATGTCCTCGACAACGAGGCTTTCTGGTGGGCCGAATGACTTGCACAGTAAGGCCTTCATGTCTGCATCTCCGGTTCAGTTTGCTGTTGCACTGAAGGTATCGGCGCGGAACAAAGCCCAGTTTTTGAAACGGTGCAAGCGGCTATTTATCTGGATGGACCGGATCTGGCCCATTCTTGGCAGACCGGCGAGTGATGCCTATAGATAGGCACCTTCGAGGCTCGCAGCCAACAGGAGCGGTACATGCGGGGATATTTCGGGATAGGCGTCGAGCGTGTCTCAAAGCCGATGAATGTCGGCAATCTTATGCGTTCAGCCCATGCCTTTGGGGCAAGTTTTGTTTTCACGGTGGATGCCTATTACAAG
>JAJFHB010000181.1 GCA_021775795.1 Hyphomicrobiales bacterium
ACTGGTGGAGGATCACGCAACGTCCGAAGACTGGCAAGTCGCTCGCAGCGCAGACGACGAACTCAATCTCACCGTTGCCTGCTCCTGGGCGGACTATCACGTCAGCTTCAACTGGCACGAGGAGATTGAAGGTCTCCACCTTGCCTGCACATTCGACACGACTGTACCGGGCGACCGGCGGGCGGAGGTTTCCAAGCTGCTGGCGCTCATAAACGAGCAGCTCTGGGTCGGACACTTTGATCTTTGGCAGGACGAAGGCGCCATTCTCTACCGTAACGGTCTTCTTCTCTCGGGTCGGGCGGAAATGACTGAAGCACAATGCGAAATGCTGCTGCGCATCGCTCTTGAATCGAGCGAACGCTATTATCCGGCATTTCAGTTTGTCATGTGGAGCGGCAAGGACGCAAAATCAGCGCTGGACTCGTGTCTGCTTGACCCGGTTGGTGAAGCATGATCCCGACCCTGCAAGGCAGGCTGGTGCTGGTCGGCGCCGGCAAGATGGGCGGCGCCATGGCCAGGGGCTGGCTTGAGCAGGGAATGGCCGCCTCAAAAATCGCCATACTCGATCCCGCTCCATCAGAAGAATCACTGGAATTCATTTCGAGCAGCGGCCTGACGCACAATCCCGAGATTGCATCCGTTGACGATGCGGAAGTCGTGGTTGTCGCGGTCAAGCCACAGGCGATGGACGCCGTGCTGCCAGGTTTGACCGGCCTTGCGAAATCAAAACCGGTGTTCCTGTCAGTAGCTGCTGGAACCCCTATCGCCCGGTTTGAAACAGCATTTGGGACCGATGCAGCTGTTATCCGGGCTATGCCCAATACGCCTGCCGCTGTCGGTTATGGCATGACTGTTATCTGCCCGAACGCAAATACCAGCTCAACACAGGTCGAACTTGCCACGGTTTTGCTTCAGGCCGTAGGAGCCGTGGCACGCGTCTATGAAGAAGGATTGCTCGACGCTGTAACCGGCGTTTCGGGCAGTGGCCCTGCTTACGTTTTCCTTCTCGCCGAGGCCATGGCGAAAGCCGGGGTTGCAGCCGGACTGCCGGAAGAACTAGCAACCCAGCTCGCCCGTACAACCGTTCACGGCGCAGGCGAACTCATGCGGCACTCTCCTCTCGCCGCTTCCACTTTGCGCGAAAACGTAACCTCGCCAGGCGGCACCACAGCCGCTGCTTTGGAGGTTCTCCGGGCAGACGGTGGCATGGAGGATCTGTTGCGTGAAGCGATCGCTGCAGCGACCGCCCGGTCGCGAGAGCTTGCGGGCTAGCCTCTCGTTCAAGTTCCGATTTCCCCAATGTGCCGCAGGCCGCGAGGACTGTTCATCCAAAGGCTCAGCCCTTATATCTCTTGTGGGTGCTGGATGGGCGTTTGACTGCAGGCTTAGGAACAACTCCAATGGCGAAGAAAAAAGACCCGATGAAAGCAATAACCGAGGCGGCGATGAGGCTCGCAGCCGAAAACGGTTGGCGGTCTTTGACGCTCAACATGATCGCAGACGAAGCCAAGATTACGCTGGCGGAAATGCGACGACTGGTCGACAGCAAGCGTGACATCATGGAACATTTCGTTGCCGATGTTGACGCTCGGGTGCTTGAAACATATGAGCAGGACCCTGTCGATGTAGATCCGCGCGACCGGCTTTTTGATGTTCTTATGGTGCGCTTTGAGTTGCTTGAGCCACACAAGACCGCGCTTCGCAAGATATCTCATGATCTGCGCTCTGATCCAGCCGAACGCCTGGCGCTTGCCGGCACTTTCCTCAAGTCTATGGAGTGGATGCTGCGCGCAGCCGACATTGAAACAGGCGGTGCAAGGGGTTCACTCAAATCCAAGGGCCTGGCATCTGTCTACCTGTCGGTCGCCGCGACATGGTTCGAGGATGATGACCCGGGCCTGGCCCGCACCATGGCAAAGCTAGATGGCAAGCTGCGCCAGGGAGAAACATGGCTGCGTAATTTGTCCATCCCTTTGGGTTTGGGTGCCGCCGCCATGCAGGTGGGGGCAACCTTGATGCGGCGGCGTAAACAATCCCGGCAAGGTGGTTCGGATGAAACCGCATCGACGGTCTAGATCGTTTCACTTTCACACAGAACAAACGGCAGCAGAGAGACAAGTTGGTGAACGACACAACAGCAACAATATCCTTCGATGATTTTCTGAAAGTCGACATCCGGGTTGGCACGGTATTGTCCGCCGACGATTTTCCTGAGGCCCGCAAGCCCGCGTATGTCCTTCACATCGATTTCGGCAAAGAGATCGGCATCAAGAAAACATCCGCCCAGGTCACAAAACACTACAGCCAGGAAGCGCTCATCGGGCGCAAGGTAGCGGCGGTAGTAAATTTTCCACCGCGCCAGATCGGGCAACACATGTCCGAAGTGCTGACTTTGGGATTTCCTGATGGTGACGGCGAAGTTGTGCTCGTTGGCGTCGACCATGACGTACCGAACGGCGGCAGATTGTACTGAGCCGGGAACCTCTATCGACAGGACTTCACTTCAGGGTCTGAAATGTCATCAATTTGGAATGACAACTTTAGCTCTCAAGCCACCCAATTCACTTTCCGACAGCACGATGTCGCCGCCGTGGCTGCGGGCGATGTCCAGAGCAATTGAGAGCCCGAGGCCGGTTCCGCTTTCATCCTGATTCCGCGCATCGTCGATACGGAAAAACGGGCGGAAAACATCTTCTCGCAGGGCAACATCTATACCGGGGCCATCATCTTCGACAATGACGGTTACGCCCTTCTTCGTCACCTTGCCTTGTATGTTCACAACATCGCCAAAGCGGCAGGCGTTCGAAACAAGATTGTCGATACAGCGTTTGAAGGCATTTGGCTTTGCTTCGAAAATCAGATCCTCGTCGACATCGACACTGATCTTCCCGCCAGCGCCACCTGCATCCTGTCTCACCCGCTCCAGCACCGCACTCAAACTGATTTCGGCGCTGGATTCCCCTGCATCGCCGCGAACAAAGGCCAGATACTCTTCCAGCATGTGCTGCATTTCATCAACATCGCGCTGCAGATCGTGGATCTGCTCGCTATCACCGAGAAAAGCCAGCTGAAGTTTGAACCTTGTAAGAATGGTGCGCAGATCATGGCTGACGCCCGCAAGCATAGCTGTGCGCTGCTCGACATGCCGCTCGATCCGCTCCTTCATATGCAGAACGGCACGGGAGGCGCTTTGTACTTCCGATGCGCCGCGAGGTCTAAATTCCGGCACATCACGCCCCATACCAAAGCTGTGCGCCGCTGCTGCCAGTTGCTGGATCGGGCGTATCTGATTTCGCAGAAAAATAATGGCCACCCCCAATAAGACGACAGCAGACCCGACCATCCAGAGTATGAAAATATGTGTGTTGGAGGCATAGGCACGGCTTTCTTCCGTCAAAAACCGGAAGATCAGTTTTGTGTCGACTTTCACTCGTATATCCACCCACCCGGAATGACCGACGGTATCTATCCAGAACGGCAGGTCGACACGTTTGTCGATCTGCCCGGACAGCTTCACATCAAGCAGCGAGAAGAAGGGTTTTGGTGCTGGAGGCGGCAGCTCCGCATTGTGCTGGATGGAGAAGCCGATATCGAGTTCGGAATTCACCATCTCCACAAAGGCCATTTCACTGGTCTCGTCTATCACCTGCACATCGTGCAATTCGATGATGAACGCGATTTCGCGCGCAACCGCCCGTGAAAGACGCTTGGTCACCTGATCCCAATGGCGTTCCATGAAGGTGTACGCCATGATCGACTGCAGCAGGACCATAGGTGTAATGATGATGATGAGTGAGCGCGGGTAAAGCCCCTCGGGAAGATAGCGTTCCAGAATACGGTTGAAACGCCTTCGGATCGTAAGCGGGCGATCATCCTGTGAGAGATCGTGTATGGCGACCATGTGGCGCCTCAATCCGTGTAGAGAATGTAGCCGGAACCGCGCACGGTTTGCAGGTATACCGGCGTAGAAGGATCTGCTTCTATCTTGCGGCGCAGGCGGTTGATCTGCACGTCGATGGCACGGGCGGTACCGGCGGTATCTTCGCTGCCAAGATCCCCCCGCGAAATTGCTTTGCCCGGCTGTCTCGCAAACAACTGCATTAATTCGCGTTCCCGAGTCGTCAATCGCACGGTCTTGCCGTCCTTTTTCAATTCTCCACGGTCGACATGAAACGTACATTCGCCAAGCGACAATTCTGCGGCAACCATTCCAGCCGTCGAATGGCGTTTCAATATACTCTGGATGCGCAGCAGCAATTCGCGCGGCTCGAAAGGCTTGGGCAGATAATCGTCAACGCCGGATTCCAGCCCTTCAATTCGGCTTTCAACCTCAGCCCGTGCAGACAGCATCAGCGTTGGTACATCGGATCCCTGCCTCAGCTCTCGTGAGAATTCGAACCCGTTTTGGCCCGGCATCATGACATCAAGGATCAACAGATCAAATGACAGACCACGCATGCGCTCGCGTGCTTCCGACGCATTGCTGGCCGTGCTCACCCGGTATCCATGATCGTGCAGATATGTTTGCAGCAGCTCTCGAATGCGGCGGTCATCATCAACCACAAGAATATGCGGCGCGCCGTCTTCGATCAGCAGTTCGGCACTGGGCAAGGCCATCGTTCGCTCTTTCTCGCATACTCGCTCCTGGGGGCGAGGATCAATCCTGCTTCGAAATCAGAGTGCGCACACTAGCACGATCACTTTCATCGATCATTTGCAACAGAACATCACGATAGCCCGTATCGGCATTGCCACCGGCTTGTGCTATCGCCGCACGCACACGTGCAATTTGCGGCTCCTGCAGACTGGTCAGCAGTTCTTCGCCTCTTTCGGTCAGAAACAGCAACCGTTGACGGCGGTCTTTCGTGCCTTCGCGTTGATAAACAAAACCCGTTTCGATCAAATCCCGCAACACCCGGCCCAGACTTTGCTTGGTAATGCGCAGAATTTCCAGAAGCTCCGCCACGCGCATTCCCGGATTGCGTCCGACAAAGTGCACAACTCGGTGATGGGCACGGCCAAACCCGTATCCCGCAAGGATTTCATCAGGATCAGAAACAAAGTCCCTGTAGGCAAAAAACAACAGCTCAATGAGCTGCAGCGCCGCCTCGCGCGACATGTTTGTGCCGTC
>JAJFHB010000182.1 GCA_021775795.1 Hyphomicrobiales bacterium
GATGACCATCCTTTCGGATACGGGCGGGAGCTTTACTTCTGGAGCTTTGTGGTTGCCATCATGATCTTTGGTGTCGGTGCTGGCATTTCATTTTATGAAGGGGTCACGAAGGTTCTGGACCCGCATCCGGTAACGGACCCGTTGGTCAACTATCTGGTGCTTGGCGCTGCAGCGGTGTTTGAAATAGCGGCGCTCTATGTCGCGGTGCGGGAGTTCAACCGCCTTCGTGGTGAACGTCACTGGATTACAGCCGTTCGGCACAGCAAGGACCCTGCGATCTTTACGGTGCTGTTTGAAGACGCAGCGGCTCTGACCGGACTGACAATCGCCTTTTTTGGCCTGCTGGCAGCGCAATACTTTGAATTGCCCTGGATGGACGGAGCCGCCTCCATAGGCATCGGCTGCGTCCTTGCCTTGACGGCAACGTTTCTCGCCTTCGAAACCAAGGCCCTGCTGATCGGCGAAGCCGCAAGCGAAATGTTGAAAGTCGGTGTCCAGGAGATCGTTACCAGTGCTGCCTCGGTGCGCAACATCAATGAGTTGCGCACAATGCACATGGGTCCTGAAGATGTGTTGCTGGCGATCAGCCTGGATTTCCACGACGAATTGAGCGCCGGCCAGGTAGAAGAAGCCATCTACATCATGGAAATGGCCATCAAGGCTCGTTTCCCGGAGATCAAACGGCTTTTCATCGAAGTTCAATCAGCAGCACGTCACGACGAAGTTGCGGCCGCTGATGCGGCACGCGCCTGAGATATCGACGTTAGATTTTCCGGAAACGAATGTGTCCACCGCTATAGGCGTGGAACCAATCTCCCTGCTGCGTAACTTCACTGCAAACATACTCGCCTTCAGTCCAGTCATTCCATTTCAGGCAAAGGCGGCCGTTACGAATGCGCCATCTACCGCGATCGGTCTCGCCAGCCATTTCACCTTGCAGACGGCCATTGCTCGAAGCTGTGATTTTTACTTCCACCAAACCATGCACGACACCCTGGAAGGTGCCGGGGAACAGTGATGACAGATCTGCAGTGGTAAGTGATTCATCCGATTGAGCAGCAAGACTACTCACAAGCAGGACGGACGCCGCTATTGCGGCGCGCGCGGAGCGCTTGAACATTTCTTGTTATTCCTTTTGAAAATATTGACCGTGTCTATGCCGAAATTTGTGTTCGTGAACGGTCCGCATCTTGAGTGGATGCCTGCACGTATAATTCAAATGTGTGTCAATTGTGGCAATAATTCCGGTACGTTAAATTGACGCAGGTGTTTGCAGTAGCACATCTGTTTTGCCTTAAGCGCCCTTGAGGGTCTTGCTCATCACATCGGCCAAAGCCCGACCGGCGTCACCGATGTGCCGGGCAAGGCACTCCTGAGCTGCAACGTGATTGCGTGCACTACAGTGTTTTAGCAGCTCCCGGTGTTCCTCATGGGATTTGGCAGCGTAATCGAGGGTGCTGAAGGTAAGCCGCAAGTAGCGGTCAGCAGCCCTGCCCAGGGCCTCGATATGAGCGAGAAGTCTTGGTCTGGCGCAGGGTGTGTAAAGTGCGAGGTGAAAACTTGTATTGAGCGTGCCTGTCTCGGAAATCTCTGCAATCTCCATTTGCTCATGTATGTGCTGCGCTCTGGTAATCTGTGCATTGGTCAGTTCCGGGATAGCCAGCCTGATTGCCAGCGTCTCAGCGGCAATGCGCATTTCATAGATCTCTTCCAGATCATCAATACTTTGTGGAGCCACTCGGGCGCTGCGGTTGGGATGGAAGACGACAAATCCTTCTGCCTCCAGCATCCTCATCGCTTCGCGAACAGGCATGCGGCTAACGCCGAATCGAACCGCCAGTGCCTGTTGTCGCAACTCGCTGTCTTGAGGCAGAGCACCACTGACAATTTCAAGTCGCAAGGCGTTTGCAATTTCGCCGGCGCGAATACCACGGGTAGAATCGTTTGCGGAGCCCTGTTCTGCCTTGGACGGATAGGTCATATACACATCTTACCGATTTTGATCGTTGACAATAAGCATAAATAGCATCCAATCTTTAATATTGGATCCAATATAGTGAGAACTTATGCGACCGTCCGTTGTCATTTCCGCTTTCGTGGCCATCATTGTCGGGTTTGGCGGTTCGGTAGCCATCATCCTTGAGGCGGCAAGAGCGGTCGGGGCGAGCCCGGAGCAGACATCATCGTGGGTGTCCGCGCTGTGTCTGGCTACTGCGGTGACAACGGCAATCCTCAGTGTTCGCCATCGCATGCCCATTGTTGCGGCCTGGTCGACACCCGGCGCCGCTCTGATTGCCACAACCACCGGGATAACCATTGAAGTTGCTGTCGGATCCTTTTTCCTGGCCGCAGTCCTCATTCTCATCACGGCGGCATTCAAACCCGTCAATGCCTTGATAGCGCGCATTCCCTCGTCGATTGCCTCAGCCATGCTTGCAGGCGTTTTGTTTGGATTTGTGGTTTCGATATTCGAACACATTCCTGCTGCCCCTCTGCTAGTGCTGCCACTTCTTGGGGC